>JAEYWB010000256.1 GCA_023429275.1 Planctomycetota bacterium | reverse complement strand
CCAGGACACAACGGAAATCACGAGAGCTGCCTGGCACTCTTCACATGGTGCGGCCACGGGATAAGGTCTTTCATCGACTCGCTCCTTCTTCGTGTCCTGGTGTCCTCGTGCCTCGTGTCCTGGTGGTGAAATCTCTTCGCCGCCAGCGCCGGATCACTTCACCGGGTTCTCGTACCAGACGACGTTCTTGCTGAGCTGCCCGGCGATGAGGATGTCGAGGTCGCCGTCCCGGTCCATGTCGACCGCCCGGATGTCGTATGCGCACTGGTTGCGATCGAGAATGTGTCTCGTGAAGGTCCCTTTGCCGTCGTTCTCGAACCAGGCGGCGATCTTGCTGTCGTAGCCGCAGGTCGCGGCATCGAGGTCTCCGTCGAGGTCGAAATCGACGACGGCGAGGCAGTGCGGCGAGAGGAGTTCGGTGTCGATCTCGTGCGGTTTCCAGCCGGGAGATTCGTACCACACAAGACCGGTTCCGTGGCCGCGGCTGGCGAGGATGTCGACCTTGCCGTCGCCGTTGATGTCTCCCGGATGCAGGTTGGTGGCACCGGGCTGACCGGTTGCGACGACCGTCTTCTTCCAACCCCGCGCCGTGGCATCCTTCGGCTGTTCCCAGAAGGCAAACCACTCGCCCGTCCCCGGCGAGGCCTGTGGACCTCCCTTGGCAGCCGTGAAGATTTCCTTCCGGCCATCTCCGGTCACGTCGCCGAGGCCGAGATAGTGGCTGTGCCCGGGCGCGTCGCCGTCGGCCGGGATGAACCGATCCCACCGCTCCGCGGTCAGCGGATCCTTCGGCACGCGAAACCAGGCGACCGAGTTGGCAAACGGTCCCGTGGGCAAGCCGGAGTTCCCGATCAGGTCGAGCTTTCCATCGCCGTCGACATCCCCGACCAGCACCCCGTGAACGCCGTTGACCTGGTCGTCGACCAGCCGGCTCTTCCAAGGGGCGGCGTCGGCTTTCTCCTTGCCAGGATTCTCCAGCCAGAAGATCAGCCCGGGCTCATGCCGCGCTCCGATGTAGTCCGGATCGCCATCTCCGTCGATGTCGAACGTTTCGCTGTGGATCGCTCCCTGGCCCGGCGTCTCGTCGATGACGACTTCTTTCCAGTCCGGGGCGACGAACAGCCGGGTCTTCCCCCCGGCATTGATGATCACGTCGACCTTCCCGTCCCCCGTGTAGTCCGCCGCCACCGCAGTCGTGTTGTGGATCCCTTCATGCACGACGTGCTTCTTCCAGGTCGACTCTCCCCTGGCGATGGAGTTCGCGCCGCTGAATGCCGCGAGAAGCAGCGGGCAGATTGCGAGAGGTGCGCGGCGAATGCCAAGAGGAGACATGTTCGAATCCACCAGGACCGAGGAGAGCGTCAAAGGTTGACGGTCATCTTCGTCGGGGATTCCTAAATTCCAAGCGTCGACGAGCGCGAGATGAAGCCGGCCTCTCACGCTCCGCCCTATTGTCGCGTCGACTTCGTCGTCAGGCTCAGCGGGAACTCGTTCGGCCCCGCCTCGGTGATCTCGACGAGGAGCTCCGTCTGCGCGTTGTACTTCGCGGGGACGACCTCTTCGTAGACATCGGCGGGGTTCTGCTCGCTCACCGGATCCCCCTGGATGCCGCCGTAACGCCCCTTCTTCCCCAGGACGATCTGCATGGAACTGACCGAGACCTTCTTCTTTCCGATGGTCGACTCCAGCAGGAACTTTCCCTCCTTGATCTCGCCTCCGCAGGACGACGAAACGCCGGCCGCGTCGCTGAGAATGATCTGCCCCTGTGGCACCGGCTTGCCGTCCAGTGTGACGACACCGCGGACCGGCACCTTGAGAGGGCCGGACTTCCGGGAGCAGCCAAGGAGGATCGAGGCGAACGCCAGCCCTAGGGCCCACCGTGAAATCACTTTGCTGCCAGGAGCCTTCATCGCCTTCACCTTCCTGCAAGCCGGTGCCGGTTCTGAGTCCGTCTCGTCGAGAATCCGGTGAGTCTAGAACTCGCCGATCCGCTCGCCGCCCGCCCGCGTCGCCAGCCCCTTCCACAGCGACAGATCGATGTTCTCCGTGACGAAGCGGATTCCTCCATCGACCATCGCCACATTGACTCCGCCTTCATGCAGGCTCCGGGCATGGACTCCCGCGTCGGTCCCGGTGCCGCCGATCGTCACACAGGGGGCCTCCTTGTAGGTCGTCGACAGGCACGTATGGATCCGCTCGGCGACCGACGAGTTGGGGGTCTGGGAGGCATTGAACAACGGTCCCCCCCAGTAGCCGTTCCAGTACTGCCCCGCTCCGCCGTACTCGAGCCCCGCACCGCGAGACAGGCCTTCGCTTCCAAGGATCGTGTTGCTTGTTCCGTCGGTGACATGCCGGATCGCATTGGCCGACTGGAAGAAGAACATCCCGTTCTGCGGACCGACGTGGCTGGCGGCGCCGTAGGTCCCGAGCGTCGTCGATCCGCTGCACATGACGTAGCTCCCCCTGAACCCGTCGGCATGGCTGGGACCGATGATCGATCCGGAGTTGGGATCGGAGGGGCACATGAACGTCGGCACCTTGAACCGGCGGAGAGCCTCCGGCGCCCGATAGATCTCGTTGTCGTTCCCCACCGGCGTTCCGGCCGACATCATCTGCGCGAGCTGTGCGTAAATACTCGTCTGGTCGACGTAAGGAAGCACCTGGTGGAACCAGCCGCTTCCGCGGGCTCCCCGGCCGCCGGTCGACGAGTAGTCGAGACCGGCGAAGATTCCACAGGGAAACACGAAAAAGGTGTCGTGGTAGTTGTGGGTCGCGACAGCAATCTGTTTGAGGTTGTTCTTGCACTGGGTCTGTCGCGCGGCCTCGCGGGCCGACTGAACGGCAGGCAGCAGGATGGCCACCAGGACGCCGATGATGGCGATAACGACCAGAAGCTCAATCAGCGTAAACGCGCGAACAGCACTCCGTGACGTGGCCATGGATCCCTCGCTGTTTCCTGGAGTGAACCTTCGAGACGGCAGGCGACCGCCCGCGTCCGCAATTCGACCTTGTCCTGCTGCGTCAACTGGTTCGTGCCGCCGGCGCGGCGGCCTCTGAGCGATTGGATTCGCGCGACCCGCGAATGTGCTGGAGCATCCGCTCCTCGGCCACAGCGGGACGCCGGGAGACGAGCGCGTCGAGAATCGACTCGTGTTCATCCGCGATCAGCAGCTCGCGCTGGATCGCATTCCCTTCGATATTCGCCCGGACCTGGGCAAGGAGCCGCAGCGTGCCGATGAGGCTCATGACGAGCGGGTTGGCCGCGGCTTCGAGAATGATCCCGTGAAAAACCTGCTCCTCACGGATGAGTCGCGGCATGATCCGCCGGCGCTGAGGAAGCGATTCGAGCTGGATCCCCTTCTCGGCCAGTTCGCGAAACCGCCGGCAACTGGCTTCGAGTTGAGAGATCTGCTTCGGGACGAGGCGGGTCGCAGCGCGGGCGGCCGCGTACGGTTCGATCAACTCGCGGACATCGCAGAGGTTCGCGTACTCGTCCGATGAGAGTTCGCGGACGTAGGTGCCGCTCTGCGGACGGCACTCGACGAGTCCCTCGCTTTCGAGCTGGCCAAGAGCCTGTTGTACGAGGGCAGGGCTCACGCCGATCTCGTCCGCGAGACGGCGACGGGAGAGCTTCGTCCCCGCCGCCATCTCCGCGCGAGTCAGTTTCCCGCGGATGTATTCGTAGGCCGATTCAAGCTGAGTGACGACAGGCATGGGCGAACCCCATTCCAGCGAGCGATGGCCATTTGACGCGTCAAGCAACTTGCGGACCGTGGCCGGGCCTTTTGTGCGGCGGCGACCCTTCTCAGGAGGTCTCGCCTTGAAAACTCTCTCTCGGCACTCCGGTGTTCCTGCGTTGAATCGCGCCGGTGTCGAGACCTCCCGATTCCGGCGACTGACTGCTCTCGCGGCAAGGATGCCCAACGGCTCACCATTCTTCGCGCAAACTGGATATCCAGTCAAGGAATACTGGATATCCAGTTCCCCAAGGCGTCTTGGCCTTAAGAGTCGGTGGATTCGTCTCTTCAAGATCCGAAGCACGAAACTCGACGTCGAAACAGCTTCGCCGGACCGAAATCCGAAAGACGCTCGAGCGTGGAATCGCCCTGTCGGCGCCGGCGGTCGCTACGATACGGCGAAGACGATCCGTGACGCCGCTGGCATCAATTCAGGAGTCCCCATGTCAGACGAGACGCCCCCCTCCGGCGAAGAGGATACCCTCCGACTGGACCAGTTCCTGAAGCTCGCTTCCCTGGCCGAAAGCGGAGGACAGGCCAAGTTCCTCATTCAGGGAGGCAACGTGAAGGTCAACGGACAGGTGGAAACGCGCCGGCGGCGAAAGCTGGTTCATGGCGATGTCGTCGAGATCGGCGGCGAGGCGATCCAGGTTCACGATTCGGAGAAGGGGGAGAGCGAATCGCCAGTTGGCGAGTGAGACGACCGCTTCCATCGCAGCAGCACGCCTGCGAGTGCTAGTGCTTTGTCGCACGAAGGATTTTGGGTTGCGTCCATGAGCCGGCGGGCGCTAGCCCCCGGTTCGAACCGGACGCTCGCGCGTTCCGGCTAATCTCACGAACCCCAAATCCTGGCTGTGTCAAAACACCAGGGGGTGTCGACGCCATTCACCCATTCCTGTCGAGCCGGAACCCGAGGCACCCGCCGCGAAGCTCGCCCCGGTCGAAGGCGAACTGACCAGGACATTCATCAGGTGGACTGACTTCATCCGGTCAAGCCCGTTTCCTGCGGCAGGCTGGGTTCGTGGGGTCTCCCTCAATCAGGCGGAGGATTGGAATCGAGGCGGAGTGACGTTCGTCGGCCAGAACCGGGCCTACGTCTGTTCCGGCGGCTTGCGGCGATGCCGGCCACGCTGCGTTCGTCCCTTGCGGCCTCGCCGTTCGGGCTTTCGCTCGGTCCCTCGAATGACGGGGACCTCCCAGTCGCGAAGCTGGGTTTTGAACTCCTCCGGCGGGAGGAGACGCTGCGGCATGTCGAGTTCTGCGTCGGTGCCGGGGCGGCCGCCGTCGTCGAAGTCGGTCTGCTCGTGGACTTCCTTCTCGAGGGACCGGAGCCAGGCCGGGATGTCGACCCCGGAGCCCCACGAATCCGCCAGATACTCGTCGACCTCTTCCGTCAGTTTCGCGAATGCCGCCGAGTGCGGCTCGCCGGTCCGGGCATCCTTGGCCGATTGCTCGACCAGGGCGAGCATCCGGTTGACCGCGAGGGGCTTGATGAACCGCTGGTTGAGATGGTCGGCGATCGTCGGCATCCGCATGCCGTAGCGGGTCTGCAGGTCCCGCATCTCCTTGAGATGCTGATCGGCGAGATCGCGCGTCTGCGTCTCGTAGGTCGATTCCCACAGCTCCGCCGCTTCGCTGTGGCCGAGGCGGGCGAGCATCTCGTGGACGAGCGTCACCGGCTGCATGTTCCACGAGTCGCGGTCGTAGCGGGCCTCGACCCGCAGGAACTCGAGGAGGCAGTAGAACATCTCCCCGTAGTCGGACTGCGTGGTGGTCGTGTTGTATTCGAGGAACCGGTCGAACTTGTCGACGACGATCCCGTAGATCTGCTCGAGGCACCACTCGGCGTCCGAACGGTCGAGCGAGCCGGAGTCGAGGTCTTCAAGCAGCCGCATCGGCTTGAGCGGGTCCTGCTCCTCTTCAAGATAGTCGAGATACCAGTCGATCCCGTTGTGGAGGATTGCCCGGACATTGCCGAGCGTCAGCTGGCTGGCGTGGAACAGGTCCCCGCCGTAGTTCTGGATGAACGAGGCGAGTTCTTCCCAGTCGTCCTCGTTCCGCAGGCCGTCGACGGCGGAGATCCGCATCGTGCGGCTGTGCTCCATCCAGAGCTGCTGGAACGGCTCGACGATCTCACCGACAGCGTCGATCAGCTCGTCGACCGGCGCCCGATGCTCGGCCGTCCCGGCTTCTGTCTTCGGGAGGGCTGACCAGCCGTCGACCGACTGGATCGCTCCCGAGAGGCAGTTGCGGAGGGCGATGTCGAACAGTCGGTCGAACTCGGTAATCGCCTGCCCCTGCGGCCGCCACTTCCGCTCCATGCGGTAGGCGGTGTGCAGCACATGGTACGTCTCCCGCAGCAGGCCCAGCCGCGGCAGCTCGCGAAGGAAGAACCGGACGACCGACTGCATCGCCTGGGCTTCGAGGATCGGCGAAGGTTCCCCGCTGTTCTCGAACGGCACGTACAGGAGCGGATGCTTCTCGAGCCACGTCAGCGTCGCGGGGAGGAGCCGGCGGACGGTGACCGGGTCGCGGCGGATGATCGCCCGGTAGGTGTCCGACAGGATCTGGTCCGGCCGCGCCGGGGCATCGGCCTTCTGCGGCAGGCAGCCGGCGAGCAGCCGCTCGCCGTTCCGCAGGCAGATGAGCGTCGCGATGATCTGGTGGAGCAGGTAGAACTTGACCTGGAGCTGGATGTCATATTCGACGTTCGCGTCGTGCTCTCCCGAGGGGGCGGCGACCTCGTGGTCCCAGACCCCTTCCATGAGCTCGGCGAGATCGATCTGCCATCGTTGGGTCTGCGTGTGCCACTCGCGGATCGCGGTGAGCGTCGGCTCGTCGAACTGAAGATCTTCCTCGTTCGCCTGATGGGCGTCGGCAATCAGCGAAACGGCGGCCATCTGCCAGAGCTGGGCGACAGCGTTCAGGAACTTCAGCCGCGGCTCCATCTCGCGGTTGATGAGCTCGAACTCGGTGTTGCGGAATCCGAAGTCGTTCTCGAGCGTGTCCCCCCAGTTGCCGTCGTCGGCACTGTCGCGGAAGGTGACGTTGTCGTACGCCGCGCCGAAGACTTTGTCTTCATCATCTTCTTCGGGGGGAGGCGGGGTTTCGGGGGGCGGGCGAGTCTGGGGACGGTTCTTGTCCTGGGCCTTCTGGACGGCCCGCTCCATCCGCGGGACCGACCAGTACTCTTCGGCGTTGGACTCAATGAATGCGAACAGCCGCCGAAGCAGGGCCGGCCGTCCCTGGGTTCCGAATGACGCCGGGTCGCGCGCCATGACGGTCTTCATCCAGCGGATGAGCGACGAATAGATCGAGTGCCGGGTCGATTCGACCCCCGCCTGCTCGATCTGGCCGAGCCACTGCATCAGCAGGGCCATCGAGGCGATGTGATCGTTCTTCGCGAGGAGAGCGTCGACCACCAGCGCGTACGACTGGGCGGACGAAAACTGCTCGAGCTTGTCACGCCAGAAACCGATGTCTCCGGCCGCTTCACCCGCTTCGCGCCATTCCTTGAGAACTTCCGCCACGCGGTTGGCGGACTCCCAGCTCTCGTGCCCATGCACCTGGGGGAGATCCTCGATGACGTAGCTGGCGAACTGGTCCCACCAGTCGGTGAGGTGCCGGAAGGCCGCGGAAAGCTGCTCGCGGAGCGCTCCGTTCCCCTGTGCGGCCGCTTCACCGACCGCGCGGGCCAGGACGTTGAATACCCCTTCGAGGAGCTCGAGCAGCGTCTCGACCCGGTTATCGGGGATGACGTCTTCCCGCGTGTGAAAGAGCGGGAACTGTCCCTGGAAACCGAGGATGTTCCACGGGTCGACCAGGGCTCCGCACTCGATCCCGCGGTGGATGAGGCCTTCCATCTCGAGGACGAGCGGCGCCGCCTTCTCGAGATCGCCGCGGGAGAGCAGCAGCTGAGCGGTCGTGATCCGGGACTGGATCTCGCACTCGAAGCGGATCGACGGCGCGGGGATCGCCTCGGCCTGCTTGACGCTCGCCTCGGGGTAGCCGAGCCGGGCGTCGAGGTAGGCGATCTCGCGGTGCTGGATCTGGCGGGCCCCGTAACCCGCGAGGTGCATGTTGAGGTACTGCCGGACGTGGCCGAACGGCTGCTGCGTCCGTTCTTCCTCCTTGCGGAGCCGCTTCAGACGGTTCCCGGTCACCTGCTGCATGAGGCGGGCGTAAAACGCGTCCCGCCGCCGGGCGACGACCGGCAGCAGCGAAGTGAGCGACGTGTTCGAATCGTGGGTGTTCGGACCTTCCCCGCTGATCGACGAGGCCATGAGCATCGTACCGCACAGGGCGGCGGCGGCGTCGAACAGACGCTCCTCGCGCGAGGTCTTGATCTTCGGGTCGTCGACCCAGATCAGGAGGGCGTCGAGGATGACCTTGCGCAGGATGAACCGCTTGTAGCGTCCGCGGTTGTCGATCTGGTGCGGGTCCCATTCGCCGAACATGTAGTTCGTGCGCTTGTTCACCGGATGAAGGTGATCGTGAGCCCGGACATCGATCGCGAGCTCCTCCATCTGCGGCAGACGGAAGTACGCGTCCTCCAGCAGGTCGGTCGGTGCGTCCTTGAGGAAGTCGAGGGTGTGCTGGATCAGTTCGCGGTAGCGGCCGACGGCGACTCCTGCCCCGTCGATGACGATCGGCAGAGGGCGAAAACGCTCGTGCTCGTACACATCCATCTTCCGGCCGTTCTCGAGGACGGCGACGGGCCGGTATCCGACGAAGTCGTTGACCTGTTGCAGAGCCCCGGAAATGATCCGCGCAGCGTCGTCCCAGGGCCCCCCCTGCTGCAACACCGCCTCGAAGAAGCAGCCGATCAGGAACGGCTGTTCGAAGTCGGCCGGCGTCAGATGGAACAGGAGGTCGGCGTGATGGTTTCGATACGCCTCGAGCAGCGACCGCAGCGTCAGATCGACGACCGCCGCGGCCTGCGAGACATCCTGGAACGCGGGGGAGGTCCCCTGCAGGTTCGTCAGCTGGGCCTGCAGGAACGTCCGAAGGGCTTCGACCGGGCGGTCTTCGGGCAGGCGCTCCCAGAGCCAGTTCAGGCGTTTGAGAAACGCCTGATCCCGTTTCCCGCCCGAGAAATTGAGATGCCCCAGCAGCTCACGAACTGTCGCCAGATCGTCCGTTGTCAGGTTGTCCAACCCTGGAGACTTCCGTGCTGCCATCTCTCACCGGCTTCTTTGTCCCGCCTCCACAGGTCCGCGCGCCAGCGGCGGGATCACCGGCGAGGGACAGGATGTCTATTGTGGTGGAGGCGTGGGAGTGAGGTAAAGCGTTCCCGACGGACGGCGGCCGCGGTTTATCACATTCTCTTGCGGGACATGACGTTTCGGAAGCGGCGCGGGACCCTGCGGGCGGGATCGAAGGGGGAAGAGACGAGAGGTTAGAGGTTAGAGGTGAGAGGTTAGAGAGGCAGGCAGATCCTCGGGTGGCTTCACGCCATTTCTCTAACCTCTCGTCTCTCACCTCTCACCCCCGCCCGACCTGTCCCGCTCCGCGCGGAGTGTTGTCGAAATTACCTTCGATTGTGATCCAATTGACAGAACGCCACGGGCACCGACGCCATGATCCCCTCCCAGACGTTGCGATTCTGAGGTGTTCGGGTTTTGGTGACCCGCGGTATGCATCGTGCAGATATGCATCGTGCATAAGTTCAAGAGTACGTGAAACCTGTGTCGGTTCACTCGTCAGTCGGCGGGTGATCCACTAACATCCTCCGATGCAACGGAGACCTGCGACGGCGGAGTCCAGGCATATCCTCACGTTTTTCTCGGGAGACAATGGAATGAAGAAGTTGATTGCAGTGGCCGCCGCGGCCTTCCTGTCCGTGTCGCTCTTTGCTCAGGCGGCGGACAAGTCGGAATGCCTCGAAGTCGGCTCGAAGGTCGGCGCGTTCTACGTCACCGACGTGACGGGTCCGGAAGCCGGTAAGAAGCTTTGCTACCGTTGTAAGTACGGCAACCGCCCGGTCGTGACGATCTTCTCGCGAAATGTCGACGACCAGGTCACCTCGCTGGTCAAGGAAGTCGACGGCGTCGTCGGCAAGAACCAGGACAAGGACATGGCCGCTTTCGTGGTTCTCCTCTCGGACAACCCGGAGAAGTCGGCTGAATCGCTGAAGAAGGCCGCTGACACCGCTGGCGTCAAGCACACGCCGCTGACGACCTTCGACGGCCAGTCGGGCCCGGAAGGCTACAAGATCGCCAAGGACGCTGACGTCACCGTCATGATGTGGGTCAAGGGCGAGCTCAAGATCAACGAGACCTACAAGGCTGGCAAGCTCGACAAGGACACCGTGACCAAGCTCGTCAAGGAAACCAGCACGATCCTGAACTGATCGGGCATCAGGCGACAAACTTCAGGCGTGAGGATCGTCCTCCCCTCTGCAGTCGGGCCTGAGATTGAAATCGAACAAAGCCTCCCTTTGCACCGCAGAGGGAGGCTTTTGTTTTGCGCCGACGGCTTTGTGGGTCTCCCGGGCCGTGTGATGCACGGCAGTCCCGGAATAGCCGGACCCTGGCGATCGCGCGGCTCAATTCTCCTCGAGTGGTGATCCGTCCGACTGGCGATCCAACAGGAAACCGCGACCGGGCCGGCCGTGTGACGATCCCCCCCCGGCCGTCATGGGAAACGCCGAGACGCGACTTCCGCCGGCGGTCCCGCGTCGCGGGCTCCGCGACCTCGTCACTCCGCTGAACGGGCGGAGGG
>JAEYWB010000368.1 GCA_023429275.1 Planctomycetota bacterium | reverse complement strand
GGAGACACCATCGCGACCGATCCCAAGCACCCCGGCTTCGGTGCTTACAAGGGGTTCAGCACTCAGCTCGTCCGCCGCGGCTTTGTCGTCTACGCCCCGCAGAACCCGTATCGCGGTCAGGACGCGTTCCGGGTCCTGCAGCGGAAGTCGAATGTCCTTGGAAGAAGCCTGTTCAGCTACATCATCCCGCAGCATCAGCAGACGTTGAACTGGCTGGCGACCCTCCCCTATGTCGACAAGGATCGCATCGGGTTCTATGGGCTCTCCTATGGCGGGAAGACGGCAGTCCGTGTGCCGCCGATGCTCGCGCCGACGAAGGACCGGGTCGGTTACGCGCTGTCGATCTGCTCCGCCGACTTCAATGAGTGGGTCCGCAAGAACGCCTCGACTGAGGACCGCTACAGCTACATCTTCACCCACGAGTACGAGATCTTCGAATGGAACATGGGGCACGTCGCCAACTACGCGGAGCTCTCGACCCTCATGACCCCCCGCCCCTTCATGGTCGAGCGGGGCCACGACGACGGCGTCGCGCCCGATGAGTGGGTCGCGTGGGAGTTCGCGAAGGTCTACCGGCATTACGACCAGATGGGGCTCGGTCATCTGGCGGAGATCGAGATCTTCAACGGCCCGCACACGATCAACGGGGACGGCACGTTCCGGTTCCTGCAGGAACATCTCGGTTGGCCGGCGGCGCAGTAGCGGGGGCAGAGTCCCACCACGCCTGGCGCGGCTAATCGCGGTCAGACCGTCGAACAGACAGTCGTGGCGTGCCGCCGACCAAGTGTCCAAAGGACTTTCAAGCTCCGGCGGCTTGCGGCACCGTACGCAGAGTGCCGAATGCTTCCCGCTATAGCGTTCGCGTCCTACAAAGGGAGGCGGCCTTCCCCCTTTCGTGAACGCATCGAACGGAGATCAGTGATGGAATACCGGCAACTTGGCGGATCGGGCTTCAAGGTTCCTCTCCTGAGCCTCGGGACGGGGACGTTCGGCGGAGGGACCGATTTCTTCAAGGCCTGGGGGACAAGCGACGTTGCCGAGGCCTCGCGGCTCATCGACATCTGTCTCGAGGCCGGCGTCAACATGTTCGACTCGGCGGACATCTACTCGAAGGGCCAGGCCGAAGAGATTCTCGGCCAAGCGATCAAGGGGCGCCGCGACAAGGTCCTGATCTCGACGAAGGCGACCTTCCGGTTCGGCGATGGGCCCAACGACGCCGGCTCGTCCCGGTTCCACCTGCTCAAGAGCGTCGACGGCTGCCTCAAGCGGCTCGGGACCGATTACATCGACCTCTTCCAGCTTCACGGATTCGATGCCACCGCACCGGTTGAAGAGACCGTCTCGACCCTCGACGGCCTCGTCCGCGCCGGGAAGATCCGCTACCTCGGCTGCTCGAACTTCTCCGGCTGGCACCTGATGAAATCGCTCGCCTACTCCGACAAGTTCGGACTGTCGCGGTATGTCGCCCACCAGGCGTACTACTCGCTCGTCGGCCGGGACTACGAGTGGGAACTGATGCCGCTCGCCCTCGACCAGAAGGTCGGCGCGGTCGTCTGGAGCCCGCTCGGCTGGGGACGCCTGACGGGGAAGATCCGCCGCGGGCAGCCGCTTCCGAAGACGAGCCGGCTTCAGAGTCAGCAGGTTGTCGACATCGGTCCGCAGGTGCCGGAGGAGCATCTCTACAAGGTCGTCGATGCTCTCGACGAAGTGGCGAAGGAGACCGGCAAGACGGTCCCCCAGATTGCCCTCAACTGGCTGGCCAGCCGTCCGACCGTCTCGACGATTATCGTCGGCGCGCGGAACGAAGAGCAGCTCCGGCAGAACCTCGGCGCAGTCGGCTGGTCGCTGACGAAGGAACAGATCGCCAGGCTCGACGCGGCCAGCGCCGTGACTCCCGCGTACCCGTACTGGCATCAGCGCGGATTCGAGGAACGGAATCCCTCTCCCGTTCCTGTGGCGAAGTAGCTGGCCCCGATGACGACGCGGCCCGGAGAGCAGTTTCGCTTGCCCCCTATCTTCCGTCCGGTGCTGCCGCACCGCTGGCACTCCGGGCGGAAATCCCCGCGCGTCCTCGTGCTCCCGCGGGCATCCCGATACGATGGGCTTTCCACTGATCGCCCGCTCGAACCACGATGAGACTTTCGCGCCGTTCCGACTACGCACTCCGGGCTCTCTTCACCCTCGCCGTCCGATTCGGCGGAGGGCCGGTCTCCATTCGCGAACTCGCTGCAAAGAACGACATTCCCCGCAAGTTCCTCGAGCAGATCATGCTCGACCTCAAGGGACAGGGGTGGGTGAAAAGCATTCCCGGGCGAATCGGAGGGTTTGAACTCCTCGTCCCCCCCGACAAGCTGACGATGGGTCAGGTCGTGCGGCATTTCGACGGGATCCTCGCCCCGATCGGCTGTGTCTCGTCGAGCGATTACGAGCCGTGCTCGCAGGAGCCGTTCTGCCGCTTCCGGCGCGTGCTGCTCGACATCCGTAATTTCACGACACAGCTCATGGACAAGGCGACGCTCGCGGGGGTCCTCCGGGGCGATCCGGTCCGCCGTGAGGAAGTGTTCGGCGCCGGCGAAGGGATCTGACTCCGCGCGAAGCGAGACCAGGTTATCGGTCCCGTTCAGAACCTCGCATGTTCGTCGCGTCCTTCCGGCCTGCCCGCGTCCCGGCTAGAACATGCGCCGCATTCAACGGCTGCCGCAGGACACTGAAACATGTCGGAACTCCGCAAAGACCCGATCGTCGGACGTTGGGTCATCATTGCACCAGAGCGAATCAGCCGGCCGAACGCCCTGTCGGAAGGGGAGGACCTTCCGACCGACGCGTACGACCCGTTCCTGGAAGGACACGAGGACGTCACAACCTCCGAGATCATCGCCTACCGCAACCACGGGACGGCCCCGAACGGACCGGGCTGGCGGGTCCGCGTGATCCCGAACCGCTTTCCCGCACTCGGCGTGAACCACTCGCTCGAGAAACGCGGCGACGGCATGTACGACAAGATGACCGGCGTCGGCGCTCACGAGGTGATCGTCGAGTGTCCGCACTTCGAGACGAACATGTCCCGGCTGTCGGTCGACAACATCCGCGAGATCCTGTGGATCTACCGCGACCGTCTCGTCGACCTCAAGCGCGATCCCCGGCTCATCCACGGCCTGATCTTCAAGAACAAGGGGGCGAAGGGGGGAGCCACGCTGCCGCACTCTCACTCGCAGCTGATCGTCAGCCCGATCGTCCCGATTGTGGTCCAGGACGAGCTCGACGGCTCCGAGGCCTATTACCGCTATCGGGGCCGGAGCATCTACAGCGACATGATCCAGCAGGAACTGGCGACGGAGAAGCGGGTCGTGATCGATTCGCCGAACTTCCTCGTCTTCTGTCCCTTCGCCAGCCGGTTCCCGTTCGAGACCTGGATCGTCCC
>JAEYWB010000355.1 GCA_023429275.1 Planctomycetota bacterium | reverse complement strand
GTCGCCCCCCCTTCTGATACTCCCGGATCAGCGCCAGCTTGGCCTCGGGAGTCGCCTCGGCCAGGAAGTCATCGACCCCCGCCTCGGCAGCGATCGCGGCAGCGGTCAACGGGTTGTCACCCGTGATCATCACCGTCTTGATCCCCATCTGCCGCAGTTCGGCAAACCGCTCCTTGATCATCCCCTTCACGATGTCCTTGAGCTCGATCACGCCAAGCACCCTCTCGTCCCGGCTGACCCCCAGCGGCGTCCCCCCCGACCTGGCGATCTCCTGAGCGGCGGCCCGGACATCATCCGGAAGGAAGCCGCCGAGGCTTTGCACGTGCTTCTCCACCGCCTCGACGGCTCCCTTGCGGATCTCGTGGCCGTCGAGCGTGACGCCGCTCATCCGCGTGCGAGCCGAAAACGGAACGAAGTGCGGCTGAATGTGCTCGAGCTCCCGGCCTCGCAGCCCGAACTGCTTCTTGGCCAGGACGGCAATGCTGCGCCCCTCCGCGGTTTCATCCGCCATGGACGCCAGGTGGGCTGCCTCCGCGAGTTCCCTCTCCGGGACTCCCGGCGCCGCAATGAAGCGCGTCGCCTGGCGGTTGCCCAGAGTGATCGTGCCGGTCTTGTCGAGAAGAAGGACGTCGACGTCTCCGGCCGCTTCGACGGCCCGTCCCGACATCGCAATGACGTTCGTCTGGCTGAGCCGGTTCATACCGGCGATGCCGATGGCGGACAGCAGCGCCCCGATCGTGGTCGGTGCCAGACAGACGAACAGCGCCACGAGCACCGTGAGGCTGATCGCCCGTCCCTGGCCGGAGGCCTCGACGCTGTAAATCGAAAAGGGCAGCAAGGTGGCGACCACCAGCAGGAAGATCAGCGTCAGGGCCGCCAGCAGGATCGCCAGGGCGATCTCGTTGGGGGTCTTCTGCCGCTTCGCCCCCTCGACCATGGCGATCATCCGATCCAGGAAGCTCTGGCCGGGAAGCGTTTTCACCTGGATGACGAGCCAGTCGGAGATGACCCGCGTGCCGCCGGTGACGGAACTCCGATCGCCCCCGCTTTCACGCACGACCGGAGCGCTTTCGCCGGTGATCGCGCTCTCGTCGACCGACGCCACCCCTTCGATGACTTCGCCGTCGGCGGGAACGGTCTCTCCGGCCTTCACGATCACGAAGTCGCCGAGTTGAAGATCGGCCGCCGGAACTTCCTCGGCATTTCGATCCGACGGATCGGCGATCCTCCGGGCCGTGACGCTCTTGCGGCTCTTCTTGAGCGAGGCCGCCTGGGCCTTGCCGTGTCCTTCGGCAATCGCTTCGGCGAAGTTCGCAAACAGGACAGTGAACCACAACCAGATGGCCACGCCGAGTATGAACGTCGAAGACTCTGCCGTTGTTTCGCTGCCGAGCGAGTTCACCCAGAGCACCGTCGTCAGGAGGCTTCCGAGGAACACGGCGAACATCACCGGATTTCGAAGCTGCACCCGAGGATCGAGCTTCCAGAACGAAGCCCTGACGGCGTCGGCGAGAATCCTGCCGTCGAGCAATGTTGTCGATGTCTTGGTCATTGTGACTTCTCCAGATTGGCCGTCGTTGTCTGCAGGTGCTCGACAATCGGCCCGAGCGCCAGGGCCGGGAAGAAGCTCAACGCCCCCACCACGATGACGACGGCCCCGAGCATCGCCACGAACAGCGGCGTATGAGTCGGCAGAGTTCCGGGCCCCGGAGGGACGGATTTTTTCGCTGCCAGCGAGCCGGCGATCGCCAGGACCGGCAGCATCACCCAGAACCGTCCGACGAGCATCGCCAGGCCGAGGAGGCCGTTGTAGATCGGGGTGTTCGCGCCGAGACCGGCAAACGCGCTGCCGTTGTTGTTTCCCGCCGACGAGAAGGCGTACAGGACCTCACTGAATCCATGCGGACCGGGATTGAAGATCGTCGCCCGGCCGGACGCCGAGACGACGGCGGCCGCTGTCCCCACGAGCACCATCCCACAGGGGAACAGGATCGCCAGGGACGCCATCTTCATTTCGAATGCGCCGATCTTCTTGCCGAGGTACTCCGGCGTCCGTCCGACCATCAGGCCTGAGAGGAACACGGCGACGATCGCGAACATCAGCATGCCGTAGAGCCCGGAGCCGACGCCGCCGAAGATCACCTCGCCGAGTTGCATCAGCCACATCGGCACGAGTCCGCCGAGAGAGGTGTAGGAGTCGTGCATCGAGTTGACGGAGCCGTTCGAAGCCGCCGTCGTGACGACCGCCCAGAGGGATGAGTTCACGATCCCGAAGCGGGTCTCCTTGCCTTCCATGTTTCCACCCGGCTGCAGATCGGACGACGACTGATCGACGCGCTCATCCGCAAGGGCGCGATTGCCCCCCTTCTCCGAAAGCGTCGTCACCGCAAGAAGCGGAATGAAGATCGCCAGCATCGCGGCCAGGATGGCCCATCCCTGCCGCCTGTCCCCGACCATCTCACCGAACGTATAGCAGAGCGCCGCGGGGATCAGCAGAATGGCCAGCACCTCAAGGAGATTCGACAGCGGTGTCGGATTCTCCAGCGGATGGGCCGAGTTCACGTTGAAGAACCCGCCGCCGTTCGTACCAAGCTGCTTGATCGCAACCTGGGAGGCCGCCGGGCCGACCGCGATCGTCTGGGTACTGACTCCCTCCCCGTTCGCGTCGACTGTCGGCTCGAGAAGCGCGACCTTGCGATAGGCGTCGAACGTCTGCACGCCACCTTGCGAAACCAGGGCCAGCGCCAGCACCAGAGACAGCGGGAGCAGGATGTAAAGCGTTCCCCGCAGCAGGTCCACCCAGAAGTTTCCGATGGTGCCGG
>JAEYWB010000282.1 GCA_023429275.1 Planctomycetota bacterium | reverse complement strand
TGTCGAGACGATCGAATTCACCGGAACAACCCGCGCGACGGCGCGGGTGGACCTTCGCGCCCAGGTCGGCGGAATCCTCGAGAAGATCGGGTTCGAGGATGGGGCGACGGTGAATGAGGGGGATCTTCTCTTCGTCATCGAGCAGGCTCCCTACCAGGCGAAGCTGCAACTTGCACAGGCCGGACTGGAGCGGGCCGAAGCGACGCTGAAGAAGGCAGAGCTGGCGATTGCCCGCGCGAGGAAGCTGTTCGATCAGAATGCCGCGCCGGAGAGCGACGTCGAGAGCGCCACGGCACAGCGGCACACGGCCGCGGCCGACGTCTCCGCCGCGAAGGCGGACCTGCGGAATGCCCAGCTTCAGCTCGGCTACACCGAGATCCGGGCGCCGATCACCGGGCGGATCAGCCGCCATCTCCTCGACCGGGGGAACCTCGTTCAAGCCCAGATGACCGAGCTGGCGACCATCGAGAGCATCACGCCGATCCATGCGTTCTTCTACGTCAGTGAGCGGGAGCTGCTGCGGCTGATGGAGCTGCGCCGGGCGAATGCGATCCCCGATCCCGAAAAGGTGGCTCCCGAGCTGTTCCTCGGCCTCGCGAGTGAGAAGGGGTATCCCCGCAAGGGATATCTCGATTACCGCGAGTTCGGGGTCGATCCGGGGACCGGCACCGTCCTGCGGCGAGGAAGCTTCCCGAACGATGATATGGCGCTGATCCCCGGTCTGTTCGTCCGCATCCAGGCTCCGCTCGGAAAGCCGAAGCCGCAGCTGCTCATCGAGGAACGGGCGGTCGGAACGGACCAGCGCGGGGAATACCTCCTGACCGTGGACGACAAGAACATCGTCCAGTACCGGCTCGTCGAGCTCGGACCGGCCATCGACGGGATGCGGATCGTCCGGTCGGGAGTGAGCGCCGGAGACCGGATCATCGTCAACGGCCTGCAGCGGGCCCGTCCCGGGGGGGCCGTGACTCCGAAGGATCCGACGAAGGAGTCGACCGTCGGCGGCGCGGGGGGCGGCAACAGCGGCGGCCCCGTCACGACACCGGCTCCCGAACAGTCCGCCAAGCCGGCTCCTCCACCGGGGCCGGACGGAAAGCCGGCCAAAGCCGGCGATACGTCGCCGACGGAGGCCGCCAGTCCATCGGCAGAGAACAACCCGCGGGCGGCCTCTCCGGCCGCTCGCGATGAACGAGGTCCTGCTCCCGCCGCCCCTGCGCTCCCCGCGGCTGCCGGAACGGAGCCCGCGCCGTCGACAGGTGAAGGAGAGAAGAAGGGTTAGAGAGGAGAGGCAAGAGGTTGGAGGCGGACGAACAGCCAGTCCGTTCCACCTCGTCATCCGCTCCTCTCTCTGACGGCCAGGCTTTCACCTCTAACCCTCGCGCTCCTCATGTTCTCGAAATTCTTCATCGAGCGGCCGATCTTCGCGAACGTCATCGCGATCGTGACGATGCTGATCGGCGGCGTCGCCCTCTGGGCGCTGCCGATCGAGCAGTACCCCGAGATCACTCCCCCGACGGTCGTCGTCGCGGCGAACTATCCCGGGGCGGATGCGAGCGTCGTCGCCTCGACGGTTGCCGCGCCGATCGAGCAGCAGGTGAAAGGCGTCGAGAACATGCTCTACATGTCCTCGACCTCGTCGGGGAACGGGACCTATTCGCTGACGATCACGTTCGATATCGGGACGAACCTCGACGACGCGCAGGTTCTCGTGCAGAACCGCGTCTCGGCGGCGACGCCGCTCCTTCCGGAAGACGTCCAGCGGCTCGGGATCACGGTCCGCAAGCAGTCGTCGAACTTCATCCTGATCCTCTCCCTCAATGCGACGGAGGAGAAAAAGGATGAGTACGACAACCTGTACCTTGCGAACTACGCGACCCTGCGACTGCGGGACGAGCTGAGCCGTATTTACGGCGTCGGCGACGTCACGGTGTTCGGGACCGGCAGCTACAGCATGCGGATCTGGATCGATCCCGAGCAGCTCAAGGCCCGTAACCTCACGACGCAGGACGTCGTCGCGGCGATCCGCGAGCAGAACGTCCAGGTCGCCGCCGGCCAGATCGGCCAGCCCCCTTCGCCCGAGAACCAGCAGTTCCAGCTCGCGGTCACGACGCTCGGCCGGCTCACCGACGAGGAGGAGTTCCGGAACATCATCATCAAGACGGGGGAGTCGGGGCAGCTCACCTACCTCAAGGATGTCGCGCGAGTCGAGCTCGGGGCGCAGTCGTACGACCAGTTCAACCTCCAGCAGGGAAAGCCGACCGCCAACATCGGGATCTACCAGCTCCCCGGCGCGAATGCGCTTGCGGTCGCCGAGGAAGTCAAGAGGACGATGGACCGCCTCAGCAGGACCTTTCCCGAAGGGCTCCGCTACCAGGTGACGCTCGATACGACGAAGTTCGTCAATGCGTCGATCCACGAGGTCTACCAGACCCTGATCGAGGCGGGCGTCCTCGTGCTGATCGTCATCCTGGTCTTCCTGCAGGACTGGCGGGCGGTGCTGATCCCCGCCACGACGGTGCCGGTCACGATCGTCGGCGCGTTCGCGGCGATGGCGGCGCTCGGCTTCTCGGTCAACATGCTGACCCTGTTCGGACTCGTCCTCGCGATCGGGATCGTGGTCGACGACGCGATCGTCATCGTCGAGAACGCCGCGCACCACATCGAGCATGGAAAGCCTCCGAAAGAGGCGACGATCCAGGCGATGAGCGAGGTGCTCGGGCCGATCATCGGCATTACGCTCGTCCTGATGGCGGTGTTCCTGCCGAGTGCCTTCCTCGGCGGCATCACCGGGCAGCTCTACCGTCAGTTCGCCCTGACGATCGCCGCGACCGCGGTCATCAGCGCGATCAACGCCGTCACGCTCAAGCCCGCCCAGTGCGCCTTGTGGCTGCGGCCCCCGACCCCCCCGGAGAAGCGGAACGTCTTTTATCGCGGTTTCAACGCCGTCTACAACGTGTTTGAGCGGATGTACGTCGCCTGTGTGCGGGTCCTGGTCCGGAACACGTTTGCCGTGATGGTCTTCTTCGCGGGCCTCGTGGCCCTTGCGGGGTGGGGCTACACCGCCGTTCCGTCGGGATTCCTTCCGAATGAAGACCAGGGGTACATCTTCGTCGCCATTCAGCTCCCCGACGCGGCGTCGCAGCAGCGATCGCGCGAGGTGATGCGGCGGATCGACGAGATCATCAAGAAGACCGACGGCATCCAGGACTGGGTGACGATCGGGGGGCTGTCGCTCCTCGACGGCAGCAGTGCGTCGAACGCGGGGACGCTGTTCGTCACGCTCAAGGACTGGGAGGAACGGCTGCCGAAGAAGATCACCGTCGAGTCGATCATCGGTCAGCTCATGGGGCAGTTCTCGCAGATCAAGGAGGCGACGGTCTTCGCCTTCCCGCCGCCGTCGATCCGCGGCCTCGGGGTCCGGGCCGGATTCCAGTTGCAGGTCGAGGACCAGGCGGACGCCGGGGCGGAGCAGCTCTCGACGGTCACGCAGCTCATCATGGAAGCGGCCCGTGGCCAGACCGACGCCGCCGGGAGTCCGCAGATTGCCCCGACGATCAACACCACCTTCCGGGCCGGCGTACCGCAGCTTTACGTCGACATCGACCGGGCCAAGGTCAAGAGCCTCAACCTCCCGCTGAGCACGGTCTTCAGCACGCTGCAGACGGCGCTCGGTTCGGCCTACGTCAACGACTTCAACAAGTTCGGCCGGACGTACCAGGTCCGCGTGCAGGCGGAGCCGGAGTTCCGGGCCGAGCCGGAGGACATCGAACGTCTCGAGGTCCGGAACAACAGCGGCCAGATGCTGCCGCTCGGGACGGTGGCCAAGGTCCGCAAGTCGTTCGGGCCGCAGATCATCAACCGCTTCAACCTGTACCGGACCGCCTCCATCACCGGTGAGCCGGCTGCGGGAGTCAGCTCGGGAGACGCGCTCCTCCTGATGGAACAGATCGCCGCGGCAAACCTGCCGGATACGATGGGGATCGAGTGGACAGGGACCGCCTATCAGGAGCGGAAGGTCGGCAGCGAGGTGTACCTCATCTTCACGATGGCGGTGGTGCTCGTCTACCTCGTGCTCGCGGCGCAGTACGAGAGCTGGCTGATCCCGGTCGCGGTGATCCTGATCGTGCCGCTCGGTCTTCTCGGCGCGGTGGCGGCGGTCGCCCTCCGGGGGATGGACATCAACGTCTACACCCAGATCGGGATCGTGCTGATCATCGCCCTCGCGAGTAAGAACGCGATCCTGATCGTCGAGTTCGCGCGGGAGATCCGGGCCCGGGGGACGCCGATTCTCGAGGCGGCGATCGAAGCGTCGCGGCTGCGGTTCCGGCCGATCCTGATGACGTCGTTCGCGTTCATCCTCGGCGTCGTGCCGCTGGTCATCGCGACGGGGGCAGGGGCCGCGGGCCGCCGCGCCCTGGGAACGGCGGTGTTCGGCGGGATGCTCGCCTCGACCGTCCTCGCCGTCTTCTTCGTGCCGGTCTTCTTCGTCATCTTCCAGCGTCTGGCGGAGTGGTGGAGCGGACACCCTGAGCCCGACCACCCGACGCTCGTCCATGAGGTCAGCGAGACGGTGAAGCACTGAGCAGCCATCTCGCTCCGTGTCTGGACGGGCTGATCCTGGTTGGCCGGCCCCCGTCTCCTCCCTCATCTCGCAGGAGCGAGATGGCTACTATGCGGCGAACCGACTCGTCTCTTCGCTCCCTCACCGGATTCATGCCTCACTCCTCCGCTGTCCTCCTGATTGCCCACGGCAGCCGGCGCCCTGACGCGAACGCCGATCTCGTCCGCCTCGCCGGGATGCTCCGGCCCCGGCTTCCGGATGAGATCATCGAGATCGCCTATCTCGAACTCGCCGCGCCGACGATTCCGGAGGGTCTCGAACGCTGCCTCGCCTCGGGGGCGACCCGCATCCGAATGCTTCCCTTCTTTCTCTCAGCCGGCTCGCACGTGACGCAGGATCTCGAAGCCTTCCGGGCCGAGTTCGCGAAAGTCCATCCGGACCGGACGGTCGAGCTCTGTCCGCCACTCGGGCTGCATCCGCGAATCGTCGACATCCTTCTCGATCGGCTGAGCGAGGCGGGGCCGGTTTGATATCCTGTTCGGGTCGGCGGCCGTTTCGCCCGTCGGCGATGGCGCCTTTGGATTTGCAGGACCCCAGCGAGGCCATGACCGGATCTGATCCCGCGGCTCGATGCGACCCCTGCC
>JAEYWB010000009.1 GCA_023429275.1 Planctomycetota bacterium | reverse complement strand
GTCGACGACAATGTCACGAACCTGACGATCCTGCACGACCAGCTCTCGCGGTGGAGTTTTCGTCCGACGCTTCTCAGCGACCCGACGAAGGCCATCGAGGAACTTCGCCGCGCCCAGGTGGGGGGCGACCCGTACCGTCTCGTGATCCTCGACCATCAGATGCCGGTCCTCGATGGCGAACAGCTCGCCCACGCCATACGCCGCGAAGCGGATCTCAACCGGACCGTGCTGATGATGCTGACGTCGGCCGACAATCCCCTCTCGCGAGAGCAGCGGGAACGGGTCGGACTGGCGGCCTGCATCACGAAGCCGATCCGCCAGTCGCGCTTGTTCGACACGATCATCAACACGTTTCACCCCGGGCTTGCCTGCCGCACCGACGAGACTCCCGGCGGGGCACCGTTCCCGGGGACATCGCCGCCGGTGCCTCATCGCGGGCGGCTGCTTCTGGCCGAAGACAACGAGATCAACCAGCTCGTTGCGGTCGAAATGCTGCAGAACGCCGGCTGGGACATCGATGTCGTCGCCGATGGACAGGCGGCGGTCGATGCCGTTCTCCGGACACCCTACGACGGCGTCCTGATGGACTGCCAGATGCCGGTCATGGACGGACTGACGGCGACGTTCGAGATCCGCCGCCTCGAGGCGGATGACTGCCTGACGGTCCAGAAGACCCGTCCGCTGCCGATCATCGCCCTGACGGCGAATGCCAGCACGCAGGACCGGGACCGCTGCCTCGACGCCGGCATGGTTGCCTTTGTCTCGAAGCCGATCGTCGTCGACCAGATGCTGGCGACGCTGAGCGATCATATCCAGCCGGCGACGGACTCCGTGCCGAAGCCTCGCTGTCCCGCGCCAGTGCCGGCAGTCGAGGCTCCCCCGCCATCGACGGCGCTGCCGGAGACGCGGCCTTCGGAACCGGTCTCTGCGGTCACGATGCCCCCGATCACCCTCCCCCCCTTCGCTGTGACCCCGGACATCGTGGTGGATGTCGACGACCTTCTTTCGCGTTGTTCGGGCAACCAGAACTTCGCGGTCCGGATCCTTCAGAAGTTTCAGACGAAGCTCTCCTCGATCGTCCTGGGCATCACCGACGCCGCATGCGACCGGAGCTATGCCGTCTGTGCATCGCTCGCCCACTCCCTCAAGGGCTCGGCGGCCAATGTGTCGGCAAAGGGGCTCAGCCTCGCGGCGGCCGAACTGGAGCAGTGGGCGAAGCGGCACGACCAGGAAGACCCGGCCGGTCTCATCATCCGCCTCGAGGCCGAAGCGGACCGGTGCGGCGCGTGGTTGACTCAGTACATCCGGAACGGAGGCTCGACAGGGTCAGCCCAGACGCCGATGCTCGCGGTCGCGGCGGCCGGGAAAGGATGGAACTCATGAACGTGCTGATCGCCGAAGATGACGAGATTTCCCGCGAGATGCTCGAGCACATGCTCGTCGGCGCCGGGTACAACGTCCATGCCGTCGAGAATGGTGCCGAGGCGCTCGAGGCCATCCGCGAGCAGAGCTTCCGGCTCGTCATCTCCGACTGGGATATGCCGGGGATGAACGGCGTCGAGCTCTGCCGGGCGATCCGTTCGTCTCACGTCAACGGCTACGTCTACGTCCTGCTGCTGACGACCCACTGCGGGCCGGAAGCGATCGTCGAGGGGATGTCGGCCGGCGCCGACGACTTCATGTCGAAGCCGTTCCATCCGCAGGAGCTGCTGGTGCGGCTTCGCGCCGGCGAACGCGTTCTCTCCCTCGAGACCCGCGAGATGGTGATCTTCTCGCTGGCCCGGCTTGCGGAGTCGCGCGACCCTGAGACCGGCCATCACCTCGAGCGCGTGCAGCGGTACGCCCGGGCCCTCGCGCAGCAGCTCGCCCGCAATCCCGATCTCCGCGGGCAGATCGACGCGGAATTCATCCGGCTCCTCTATCTCACCGCGCCGCTGCACGACATCGGGAAGGTCGGCATCCCGGACTCCGTTCTCCTCAAGCCCGGGCGGCTGAGCTGCGAGGAGTTCGAGATCATGAAACTCCACACGATGTACGGCGCCCAGACGCTGGACGCCGCCCTCGAGCGGTTTCCCGAAGCCCGCTTCCTCCGGATGGCCCGCAACATCGCGGCCCACCACCACGAGCGGTACGACGGAACCGGCTACCCGTCACAGCTCGCCGGCGAGGACATTCCGCTCTGCGCGCGGATCGTCGCACTTGCGGACGTCTACGATGCCCTCACGACCAAGAGGGTCTACAAGGAGGAGTTTTCGCACTCGATCGCCCGGGGCATCATCGTCCGCGACTCCGGAACGCACTTCGATCCGGACGTCGTCGAGGCGTTCGAACGGTGCGACGAAGAGTTCCGGCGGATCCACGCGGAGTTTGCGTCGAAGCCCGAGGAACCCCTCTGGAACAAGCCGCTCCCTCCGCCGATGCAGCTCGTCCGCGCCTGAACGCTGATCGAATGCGGCTTTGAGCGCCTGTCCGCAGGACAGCCCCGACGTCTTAAGCTGGCCGCTGCGGATCACTCTTCAGCGGAAGGTCGATTCGCCGGCCGGTCCATGAGGATTCGTAAATCGCCAGGATGAGCTCGACGCTCCGCCGCCCTTCCCGCCCGTCGACGAACGGCTTGCCCCCCGTCCGGATGGCGGTCAGGAAATCCTCGAACTGGAGCTGGTGTCCGCGGAACGAGATCGCCTTCGGGTCGCTCGCCCCGCCAGTGTTGCCGGTCTTGCGGGCGAAGTGCTCGCGGGTCGAGGCGTCGTCCGGGAGGGTGTCTTCGAACTCCCACATCAGGATGTCGTCCTGCTCGACGATGACCGATCCCTTCGAGCCGTGAATCTCCGTCTTCTTGAGATGACCCGGCCATGCGGCGGTCGTGGCTTCCAGCGTTCCGACCGCCCCGCTGCGGAACCTGACGATCGCCGTTCCGACGTCTTCGACCTCGATCCGCTCGTGCGCGAGTGTTGCGGTCAGGCCGCAGACCTGGGCGACATCTCCCATGAACCACAGAAGCAGGTCGACATTGTGGATCGCCTGGTTCATGTAGGCCCCGCCGCCATCCAGGGCCCACGTCCCGCGCCAGCCGCCGCCGTCGTAGTACTGCTGGGTACGCCACCACTTCACGTAGGTGTCCCCGAGCGTCAGCCGGCCGAACCGCCCGGCGTCGATCGCGGCTTTCAGAGCCCGGTTCGCGTCGCTGAAGCGGGACGGCAGGATGCAGCCGAGCTGGACTCCCGCCTTCTCTGCGGCGTTGATGATCTCATCGCAGCGGGAGAGCGTGATCTCGAGCGGCTTTTCGATCAGGACGTGCTTTCCCGCCTTGATCGCGGCCAGGGCCGGTTCGAGATGCGCTCCACTGGGAGTGCAGATCGTGACGATCTGGATCTGCGGGTTGGCGAGCATCTCGTCGAGGGAGGCAAACGCCGTGCACTTGGTCTCCTCGGCGAACTTTTCGGCTCGGGCCGCCGTGTGGTTGAAGCAGCCGACGAGTCGGGCGTTGGGAATGGCCTCGATCGCCTTGGCGTGAAAGTGGGCGATCATCCCGGTGCCGATGATTCCGAAGCCGTACGTCATGGTGGGCGTGTTGCGCAGTGTGGAAGACCAGGGAAGCCGGCCGCGGGGCTCGGCAGGAGCATGTTAGGGAAGCCCGCCGCGGTCCGTCGATGAAGACAGGGCGGTTCAGCTCGAGGTTGCGAGCGGCGCGGTGTCAGACAGGCGGTGCTCACGGAGCACGGCTTCGAGCGTCAGAGCTGACACGTCGGCGGTGGGCCCTGCCGACGGGGCGTCGCGTGGCATCTGCCATGCAACCGGACGAACGAATGATTTCCGATGTGCCTGGCCCGTTCGCGGCTCGGAGATCCGCGTTACTCTTCGTCCTTCTTCCGGCCGGGCTTCGCCTTCTTCGCGCCGCGGGGCTCTCCCTTTTCGCCCAGGGCCCGCCGGACCGCCTCGAGCAGCGACTCCATCGCGAACGGTTTTCGCAGGTAGTCGGAGACTCCGAGCATCTCGGCGTAGGCCTTGTGGCGCCCCCCCTCGTTGGCGGTGATCATGATCACCTTCGGGGGCGAGGGAAGCGTCTTGAGAAACTCGAGGACCGGGAAGCCCCCCATCCGCGGCATCATCATGTCGGTCACGACGAGATCCGGCTGCTCCGCCTGAATGAGACGCTGGCCGTCGATCCCGTTCGGGGCCGGAAAAACCTTGTATCCCGCACCTTCGAGGACGCTGTACAACGTCGAGGAGATCTCACGGTCATCCTCGATCAACACAATCTTCGCCATTCGTCACTCGTCAAAATGTCTCGCGCGGGGGGCAGGCTCGTGCCGCACTCCAGCATGGTACGGCTGCCGGACGTGCCAGACAACCAGCCTGCGGCCGCACCTCACCTCTTCAGAGCCCCCGCGGGCGCGGGAAACCTGTCAATCTGGGAAGAAGATCCGGGGGAGCGTTCGGAAAACACGGTCGACTTTGCCTGTCCCCATTATTCGATTTCTCCCCTCCGGACGGAACGGGCGATGAATGACGCGACTCCGGCTGGAGATGTCGCGCGCAGGGAGGCGCCATGCAGATTTCCTTGTCAGTCCCGTCCACCCCCCAACCCGCGGAGACCGGCACCGGGGGGGACGTGCTGTTCGAGGAAGCGACGCAGGCGGCAGTGGTTGAGAGCGACTCCGACCAGCTTGAAAGCTTCGACGTCCTGATCCAGGCCGCCCTGGCGGCGATGAACCATCCCGTTCCACCGACGGATTCCCCTTCTCTCCCGAAGGCGATCGCTCCGGTCGCAACAGGCGACAAGGCCGCCGGCGACATCAGTCCGGTCACTCCGTCCGGGAGCGGCCAGATCTCGGGGGCGTCCGATGCGGCTTCAGGCATCGCTCCGTACGATCCGGTTCCGGTCGAGGCGATCGACCGGACAGCCGTCTCAGAGAAGGCTGTCGCAGCGGCGAATCCTGCCGACGCCGGAGTCGTCGAGCAGACGGGCCTTGACCGGGTTGTCGCAGGAGACGCGATCGACCGTCCGACGGGCGAACTCCCGGTGAACCAGCCCCAGCCGGATCAGGTGGTTGAGGAGGGGGGGGCCGCGGACGACGTGATGGGCGTTGTCGAAGAGGCGATGGAATCGTTCACACCGATTCCCGCCTCGGTGCTGGCGCTCATGCGGGCCGACGCCGTTACGACATCGGTTTCGACAGGCCCGATCACCCCGACCAGGCCGCAGGAAGTGCATCCTCCTGTAACGATCACCCCCGCGCTGGAGGCAGGAACCGCGAACGAGGTCGAGCCGGCAGAAGGCGATCTTGCTGCTCCGATTCCAGCGGTCGAGTTCGTCGCCGCCCGGAGCACGGAGACGGCCGAGTTCTCGAACACATTCGGAGCTCCCACCGAAGACGATTCGGAAATTCTGCCGCTGGAGTCCCCCGCACCGGCTCCGGAACAATCCCTTGCGACGCCGAACACTCCCAGCTCGGTCTCCACTTCGTCCGCTTCGAACAACGGACATGACCGTCTGCCGGTCGTCGCTGGGACCAGGGAGGCGCTCGGGGCGTTTGCGATCGACCAGATCGTCTCCCGCGCCGGCCGCCGCGACGACGAACCGGTCTCGCGAATCGAGGCACGCATCGATCCGCCGGAACTCGGCCGGATGTCGATCGAGATCTCGAAGACCTCCGAGGGGCTCTCGGCCCATCTGACTGTCGACGACCCGTCCGTCCTGGCTCTGCTCGACCAGCAGATGAGGGAGGTCCAGCAGACTCTGGAGGCGGCCGGGGTTCCGATGACGTCATTCACCATGTCCGCAGGATCGGAGCGAGATGCACCGAAGCAGGACACCCGGCACGATGACGAGGAACTGAACCTCGCCAGCACGGCCCGTCCCGCCCGCTCGGGCGGGGCCCGATCGACGACGACCAGCCGCCGCGAAATCGACACGACCGCCTGAGGTATGCCATGGCCGTAGACACAGGGTTCAACTCGCAGATCGGTCAGAAGGAGTTCCTGCAGCTCCTGACGACGCAGCTGCGCTACCAGGACCCGATGGCCCCGATGGAGCAGCAGGAGTTCCTGACGCAGCTTTCGCAGTTCTCGATGCTCTCCGGCGTCGAGCAGCTCAACGGCAGCTTTGCGAACATGCTTCAGCTCCAGCAGCTGACGAACGGGGCAAGCCTCGTCGGCAAGGAAGTGCAGTACGTCGCGGGTGAGGAGGGGGAGACAGCAAACGGGATCGTGCAGGGAGTCCTGGTCAACGGCGGCGAGCTCTTCCTCAACATCAACGACCTGGCCGTCCCCCTGTCGAGCGTCCTGCAGGTCAAGAACCCTTCAGCAGAATCGTAGAACTCTCAGCCACAGAGGATACAGAGAATCGCGGCTGACTCTCTGAGTCCTCTGTGACCTCTGTCGCCAGGAACCGTGTCAGCCAGCTTCGTCGCATCTTCCGTCTTGCCGGAGACGGGGATCCGTTCCATCGAAGCGACCGTGGATGACATCGGTCCCGGGGGAAGGAATCCCCCGGGCCAGTCGACGCGGCTATCGATCATTGACCGGCACGGCCGGAATACAAGGAGGTTGTCCATGTCCAGCGCCATTACCACCGCCGTCTCCGGACTGAATGCTCACCAGCGGATGCTGGATGTCGTCGGTAACAACATCGCGAACGTCAACACCATTGCGTTCAAGTCCCGGCGCGTGCTGTTCTCGGACATGCTCTACAACGACCTCCGGACGGCGTCCGGGTCGACGACCGGCGCCCAGGGGAGCGTCAACCCCGCCCAGATCGGTACCGGGGTCAAGATCGGGCAGATCGACCTCAACTTCGCCCAGGGAACGATCCAGGGGACGGGGAACTCGCTCGACGTCGCGATCGACGGAAACGGTTTCTTCGTTGTCCGCAACTCCGGCGGCATGTCGTATACCCGGGCCGGGTCCTTCACGATCGATGACGCCGGCTTCCTGATCGATCCTTCGACCGGCTACCGCGTCCAGCGCTTCGGCGGGGTCGGCGAGCCCAACGGCAACAATCCCGCGTTTCAGGTCCCCGGCAATTCCGACATCAACATCCCGATCGGGGCCAGCATCCCGGGTCACGAGACGACCACGGCGACGATCACCGGCAATCTGAAGTCCGGAGCGACCGGACCCGCGGCGAAACAACTGAATTCGCTTCGCGACTGGACCACGGGCGGCGTCGCGGCCACTGCGGCGACGCTTCTCAACGACCTCGATGCCATCCAGACGCCGTACGTCCCCGGCGACGTCATCCGGATCACCGGTTCCGAATCGGACGGAACACCGGTCTCCCTCAACTACACGGTCACCGCGACCTCGACGCTGGGCGACCTTGTCGGGGCGATCAACACCGCCTTTTCGACCGGCACAGCCTCCCTCTCCGCGGGACGGATCGTTCTCAACGCCGACGCCACCGGGCCGTCGTCGCTCTCTCTCTCGCTTCAGGACGCCACGACGAACACGGGGGCGATCGCCTTCGCGAGCAACCCGCAGATCACCTCGGTCAACGGCAAGGATGGTGACATGGTCCAGGGGGGGATTCCGGTCTTCGACGCCCAGGGGGGCTCGCACGTCATCAACACCACCTTTCAGAAGCAGGCGGACGGGACCTGGACGATGACCGCCTCGCTCGACCCCTCCGAGGGGACGGTGATCGACGGCCGCATTGAGCGGATCACGTTCAATTCAGACGGATCATTCGCCGGGGCCGGAGCCTCGGGCCTGGGGGACGTCAACCTGACGTTCAATTTCACGGGAATCGGCGTCCCGCAGATGTTGGCCGTGGGCTTCGGGGACATCGGAAAGTTCAACGGTTTGACCCAGGTGGCGTCGGAGTCGTCGATCTCCGCCCAGCAGGACGGCTTCGCGCCCGGCTCGCTCTCGTCGGTCCAGATCGGTGCCGATGGCGTGATCACCGGCATCGCGACGAACGGCCGGCAGTTTGCCCTCGGACAGATGGCCATCGCCTCGTTTCGTAACCCCGACGGGCTCACGAGCATCGGCGACAACTATTACGCGCCGACGGCGGCCAGCGGCGATGTCTCGATCGGGACGGCCCTCGCCGGCAGCCGCGGGGCGCTGAAGTCGGGGCAGCTCGAGCAGTCGAACGTCGACCTTCCCCAGGAGTTCACGGATCTCATCATTGCCCAGCGGGGATTCTCGGCGAACTCCCGCACGGTGACCGTGGCCTCCCAGGTCCTTGAAGAACTCCTCCAGATCGTCCGGTAACCGGCCTCTTCGGGGAATGGAGCCGGCAGGGCTGCGTCAAGATCAGGTCGCGAAACTGCGGATTTGACGGCGACCGACGCCGCTCGGCCAACTGCCTCCCCTTCCCCGATTCCGCTGGGACACCCTTCCACCATACGATTGAGGAGCGGTCAGCCCGCCCCGCATTGGGGCGGCCAAAACGTGCGGCGGAGTCGATGCGGAACGCCCAGCCTGTCCAGGACGCCCACCCGTTTCTGGTTCTCCCCGAGAACCAGATGGCGCATGCGGCTTGCCTGCGGCTGATCGATCCCCGAGTCGCCGAGCCGCCGCTTGTCACTCTCTTCGGCTCGCCCGGATGCGGGAAGACGCACCTCGCGCGGCGGACTGTTCGCGACGCGGTGGCTCGGACCGCCGACACGGTGGTCCTCTTCCTGACGGCGAACGACTTCGCCGCGCAGCTGCACTCCGCGGCGTCGACCGGAAAGATGCGGCAGATGCAGGAGCGGATCCGGTCGCAGACCGATCTGCTGGTTTTCGAGGACCTGCATCGGCTCGAGGGGCGAGCGGAGTCCCAGCAGCAGCTTCTCGCGATCCTCGACGATCTCCTCGCCCATGGGCGGCGGGTTCTTCTGACATCCCGAAAGTCTCCTGGCGAAATCCCGCGGCTGTCGCGGAAGATCGTGAACCGCTGCCACGGCGGCCTTCCGATCGAGATCGGCGAGTTCGCCGGGGCCAGCCGTCAAAAGCTTGTCAGGCTGTTTGCGGAAGCGGCGGGGGTTGAGATCGCGGAGCCGCTGGTGGCGCTGGCAGCGTCGGAACCGGGCCGTTCACCCCGGGACCTCCAGCGGCTCGTCGAGAGCCTCCGCACGGCGGCGCTCCGACGGAAGACGACGATCGATGAACCGCTCGTCCGCGATCTCCTGGCGAGGTCCGGAGAAGCGCGGCTGACGATTGGCGGAATCACGAAAGTCGTCGCCCGGGCCTATGACGCCAAGGTGGCCGACCTCCGTTCGGCGGCCCGCACCCACGGACTGGTCGTCCCGCGGCAGGTGGCGATGTTCCTGGCGCGGGAACTGATGAAGGCGGAGTACCAGACGATCGGCGACTATTTCGGAGGACGGAATCACGCCACGGTTATCTACGCCTGTGACCGCATCCGGGAGTTGTCACGTTCCCAGGCAGAACTAGTGGTCCAGGTGGCGCGGCTGAGAGAGGATCTTGCTCACGAGTGAGAAGCGAAAAGTCGCCGTTCAAGCAGGGAAAGGGGAACTGGCCAATCGATCTGTGAGATGACTCCTGGAGCAAGACGATGAGCCGTGTCACTTGGTCAGAGGGAGCGCGAATTGACATCGAGACGCTGCGCAAGACTGAGCTCCAAATTGGATTTGCGTTCCCCCAGGATTTCGCAGCCATCGTGAGAGAGAACGATGGGGCCGTTCCTCAGCCCGAAGTCTACTCGGGCAAACGATTTGGCGTCCTGATTAGCGTGAATTGCGAAAACAAGCGGAATGTCGTGAGGCTGCTGCGCACTCGCG
>JAEYWB010000079.1 GCA_023429275.1 Planctomycetota bacterium | reverse complement strand
GTTCCGTCCCGTTGGACGAGGTGCGTGAAGAACCGGACCGTCTCCTCGTGCATCGCCTTCCGCAGCGACAGGAACTCGGGGAAGTGCCGCTCGCTCTTCTCCTCGAGCGTCTCGAGGTCGTAGACGTGAAGCCACTGGCAGGCAAACTCGCTTCCGAGGCGACGCGTCCTCGGATCGGCGATCATCCGCCGCGTCTGGGCAACGAGCTGTTCCGGAGTCGCCAGCTCTCCGGCTGCCGCGGCCCGCCGCAGTTCGTCGTCCGGAGCGGATGACCAGAGGAAGTAACTGAGGCGGGGCGCGAGTTCCCACGACGAGACGGGCGCGGCGGCGTGTCCCGCCGGGGCGGCTTCGAGCCGGTAGAGGAAGCCCGGGGCGACGAACAGCCGCGCCATGGTGAAGCGGAGCGCCTCCTCGTGTGAGAGCTCCTGCTCGCGCAGCCGCTGGTAAAGAGCCCGGAGCTCGGCCCCCTCTTCCGCTGCCAGCGGGCGGCGAGAGACGCGGCCCGCGAAGGCGACGAGGGCGTCGAGATGCTTCGGTTCCGATTCCAGGAGCGTCTGCCGGAAGGCATCAGCCCGGTCGTGAATCGGCTTCCGGAACGGCTCAAAGAGCTTCGGGTCGCCATCCTGCGAGGCGTACTCGAGGAGCTGGGCGAAGGCGTCCACCAGCGTCAGCGCGTCGCGGCTGATGTAGTGCAGCTCACCCCACAACCGGTCGAGCTCCCGCCGCTCGTCGTCGCTGAGCATCAGCCGCGAGAGGTGCTGATCTTCGCGGTGGAAGAGCGTCAGCGTCACAACTTCGTCGACAGGGACGATCTTCGTGTAGCAGAGGGCGGCGGGAAACCACTGACGGAACTCGTCGAACGCCCGCTCGAACTTCGCCCGGGCGGCGCTCCCGTCGGCGACGACGACCGGAACTCCCGGGCGAAGGACTTCGAGACCTTCCGGCCGGTCGGTCACCACCTGAAGCTGGACGCTCCCTTCATGTCCGCCGCGTGGCTCGAGCGCTCCCGACACCACCAGTTCCGAGTCGACGACCAGGTCGGCCGGAAGACGGATTTCGATGACCGAGGGGGCCGCCACCGCGAGACTGCCGGCGTCGACCGACGAACCATCGGGGTGCTTGCCGAACAAGGCGGGGGCGAGCCCCCACGAAACGTCTCCCGGACCGCCTGCCGCCGGCGCAGCGTCGTTGGCCGCGGCGGGACTTCGCGGGGCGTTGGCAAACAGCGGTCCGCTGAGCGAGGCCAGCTGCCGATAGAGCGCCCCGTCGGGGCTCGCCGCGTCCGTGGGCGGCTCTCCCTGCAGGAGCGTCTGAACCGCTCTCGCGAGTTGGGTTTTCTCCTCGCTGGAGGCCGCTCCCTGCCACCTGGCGAGGACCGATCCGGCCGGGATGACCGACAGGCCGCGGCCCGCTTCGACCGGTTCCGTATAGAAATGCCACACGTTGACATTTCCCTGCCGGTCCGGGTGCGGGTTCCCCGCCAGAACGTCCGGCGAGACATCGGCTGTGAGGTTCCACTCGCGCGGCTGGTCACCGTCCGTCGTGCGAATCACCAGTTCGAGGTCAGTCAGGTCGCACGAGTGGTTCCCGTCGCGCGGGCCAATGACAAGCGAGATCAGGTCGCCCGCCTGGACGGCCAGCTTCTCCGTCGGCCCGGCCTTCGATTCCCGCTGGCCTTGCGCGAGACCGGCCGCGAGTCTCTGCCGGGTGGCTCCGCGGCGGAGTTCGAGCGCCCAGGTGACGCCGTTTCCGCATTCGGGATGGGCGTGCTGGACACGGGCTTCCACCGTGACCGCCGCCGTGATCGGGCTCTGCCACCCGACCGCCGCCGACAGCGTTGGCGAGGGATGGATGACGACGCCGTGGGGCTTCATCTTTCCCGGAATCCGGACCGCCTCGTCGGACGAACTGGCGAGGAGGAGCGGGGTCTCGTTCTTGCCCCAGCCCTTCACGAAGTCGTAGGTCCCCGCTCGATCGATCCGGTCGGTCAGGTGATCCAGGCGGAGAACTCCCGCTCCACCGATCCCGAGGTAGCCGAACCAGGTCTTCAGCGAGTCGACATCCAGGTCATGCTGACGGGCGAGCGCTTCGAAGTCGATCGGATCGGAAGAGGGGGAAGGGGAGGCACTCACCGTGGCGGCCGCGGCCAGGGCCTTCGCGGTCGTCCCGAAGAGCCGCTGCCGCCTCGCGAGCATCTCGCTTCCGAAGCTCCGGACATCACGAAGGAGCAGATCGGGCCGTCCGGGGCGCACGAGCCGTGGCTGCTGCCAGATGACGATGTCCTGGCCGCTCCCATCTCCCGCTGTTCCCGCCGCGAGGTAGAGCGTCACCTCGTTGCCGGAGCCGGGCGCCGGGATCGGCAGCCGAAGATCCTGCCGCGCCGCGAGCGGATTGGCGGGAACCATCCAGGCTTTCATATGCCCGACGCTCTGGAAGCGGGTCAGGACCGCCTGCCACTTCTGGATCTCCACCGTCAGCGCGGCGACATCGCCGGGGGCTGCGTCTCGCCATGATCGCCGCAACGGATCGAGCAGCGGCGACGACTCGCCCGCCGACAGGAGAGTCCAGACCGACTCGAGGTATCGCGGACTCAGGCCTTGCCGCCGCGCGACCGCCGCGATCTCCGGCAGAGGCTTTCCCAGGCGGGCTGCATCCCGAAGTTCGAAGGTCGCTGCGAGGTAGCGTTCGAGCGGGATCCGGCCACCGCCATTCGTGTCGAAGATGATCCCTTGCAGGTTGACGCGGGTCCCCCCCGACTGGTCGGTGTATCGCCCGTACAAGGCGCGGATGTCCGCCAGGGAGGCATTGATCCAGTCCCCCGGCGTCGTCGACGGCGAGAACCGGAAGCCGTCCGGGAGAAGCACCGCGTGCGCCGCGATCTCCTTTCCGGCGTCGAGGTACTTCGTCAGCAGGGCCGGAGACATCACCATCGCCGCCCCCGCATTCGTAAACCCCTCTCCCGCTGCGTTATCGATCGGGAACTCGCGGGCGGGCTCGAGCGGCACGCCGGTCAGATCCTGAACCGTGGCGGTGTATTCCGCATTGCTCAGCCGACGCAGAACAACCGGCCCCGGATCGCCGGCGTTGGCCAGCGCCTCGGCGTGGAGATAGCGAGCAATCCAGCCCCGCAGGGCCTTCTTCTCCTCAGCCGTCGGCTGTTCGGAGTCCTTCGGCGGCATCTCTCCGAGATCAAGCATCTCCGCCACCTTCACCCACGCCGCCGTTCCACGACGAACCTCTTCGAACGTCGCGAAATGCTCGAGGTCGAGCTCCCCTTCCGGCTTCGCCGTGCTGTGGCAGTCGAGACAGAACTTCTTGAGCAGGGAATGCGTCCTCCCCGCGTACTCCTTCTGGAGTTCCGCAAACGATGGGGAGGGAAGGGGAGGGTCGGCCGAGCGGGCGACCGCAGGTGCCAGCAGAATGACGAGGCCGACGAGTCCGGTCACGATTCGCGAAGTCGGCTTCAGCGAGCTCGGTCCGATGTTCCACAACGACGAAACGGCGGACAAACAAAGACGAAGGTGCCGGCTGGGAATCATCGGGCCTCCAGGTCGAGCGCTGTGATGCGCTCCGACGAGCGCATCCTGCATGGAACAGCATACTCGGACCACGTGAGCCAGTCCCGTCAGTAACGAAGGGACTTCGCCCAAAGCCACGCGGGAGCGCCCGCTCAAAGAAGATGATGTGCCGGAACGCGCCGCGGGCGTCATCGTCCCCCGGCGTTCGCTCCGCCGACGCGCTGAACCGACAGTGCCGGCCCGTCGAACCGCTGCGTCATCCCTTCGACCCACTTGTTGAAGCGGGAGTCCACCGTCTGCTGCGCGGCCATCGTGGCCGCCCCGGCCCGGATCGCCTTGTCGACTTCTCCCTGAACGCCGAGTGCCGCGGTCAGCTTGAGAGCTTCGGCCAGTTGCGGGTCCTGCCGGATCCGGTCCTCCGCTTGCTTGCGCGGAGCGGCCGCATTTTCAGTGACGGCCTCCCGCCAGATCGTTCCCCAGGTGCCGTCCGGGAGACGCACCAGGAACTCCGACGTAACCTCGACGGAGTTCCGCTCGAGCTGCATGTTGACGAGTGTCAGCCGGAAGCCGCGGGCGATTCCATCGGCACCTGCTTTCTCCGCCTGAGCAATCGCCGACTTCCGGCCGGAGTCGTTCGCCACTGCGGGTCGGGGGCCGTCGAGCCGGCCATCGAGGAGCCCCGACAGGTCCGACAGCGCCGAATTCTGAAGGATTGACGGAATGACCTGGGCGAGCGAGGGCTGCTGATCGCTGCGGTCGGTGCGGAAGACCGCCCCGGACGTCCCCTGAAAGGTCACTCGCTCGGCGAACTGGAACTCCCACAGCGCCGTCCGTGCGGCCCAGTCGTCGTCCCTCTCTTCTCCTCCCGGAAGGTCAGACACGATCTTCGTCGTTCGCGTCGGCCAGGACTTGTCGCGTTTGTCGAGCGTCTGCTGAAGCCTGATGGCGGGAGTCTCCTCCACACCCGTCAAAGCCTCTTCCCACGCGACACACGCCAGTTGCCGCCTTTCCGCCGGCTGCGCGATGAGCCGTCGCACATCAGCGGCCGGAACTGTGACCAGGATGAATCGCGACGGCTCTTTGTCCCGCTTCGCGGCGCGAGCCGTCGCCTCATCCTGGATGATGCCGATCGTCGCCAGCAGCTGCCGGTTTCGGTCGGCGCTGCGGCGGAGAGTCGCCGTCCACTCGTCGAGACGGGTCGAGAGACGGCGTTCGCGGTCCTCACGGATCACTTCGAACTCGGCATCGAGGCGGGCGAGGCACCCCGGATGCTTCGACTGCATCCAGTCCCGGCGGACCGCCATCGTCACCTGGTCCATCGATTGCGAAACGACGAGCCCCCGGAGCTCCCCCTCCTGCCGGACCAGCAGCAGGTCGACGGCCAGCCGCTTTCCGAGATTGGCGAACTCATCCGCAGCCGCCAGGACTGGGACGACCAGCAGGATGAGCAACGTCAGCGAAAGCCCCCGCATCTTCGACTCCGCTGAGAGGATGCGCCGCTCCCGTCCACCGGCCGACACGGCCGCCGCGGAGAGCCGTACTCACGATTCATGCTACTCAAACGGCGGCACACCGCGTGAATTCACCGCAAACGATGGCAGAATCCGAGGAAACGCCGTTGGTTGCGACGCCGGCTCCAATGCCTCAACATGGCCCGGCATCCCCCCTTCCGGAGATTCGCGCCATGCCCCGCCCGATGGTCCCTTCCATCGCCTCTCCTCTCGCCCTGCTGCTCGCGGCCCTCCTGGGCCTCACGGCGGCAACCACTTACGGCGACGAGCCTCTTGCGGCGGGGGAAGAAAAGTTCCTCGGCAACATCCGGCAGGTGACGTTCGGGTTCCCCCGGGCGGGCGAGGGATACTTCTCGCCGGATGCAAAGCTCGCCGTCTTCCAGGCGTACCCCCTCGGCTACCCCTTCTACCAGATCTACGTTCAAC
>JAEYWB010000060.1 GCA_023429275.1 Planctomycetota bacterium | reverse complement strand
GGCTTGACGTAATCCTTCTCGAGATCGAACCCGAAGATCGACAACTTTCCCACATCCGGGCTGCTTGTCCCTTCGGACGGCATGTAGGTGAAGTCGTAGCGCGCGTTCCAGCCATAGCGGACGGGCTGGGCGCCGTTGATGCCGCCATACGAATACTGCCCCCACGGCGCCGCAGGACTCGGCGACGCATATGGCATTCCGCCGTTCAGGAACGGATCGCCCGAGCCAATCGGCTGCGGCATCCCGTAAGGCTGCGGAGCCACGAACGGCGTCTGTCCCTGCGAGAAACCCGCGTTGTGAGCCATCTGATACGTCGGCTGGTACAGCGTCGTGTTCTGGTCCATGCCAGGACTGAACAACGGCGCCATCGGCTGGCCCGGCGACTGTCCCCGCACGATCGGCGAGGAATCAGACAGCTCGAGCGCGTCCGTGAAGACGGAATTCCATGGCGTTTCGACTGCATGAGCCGGAGCCGGCTGCGTCGAAATCAGGCAGAAGAGAAGGGTAATGCTGTTCACTCGCTCGTCCCTGGGCGGGCAACCTGCGTCTTCGCCGACAATTCGTGTCCCGCAGCGGCGAACGCCATGATCCTGCGGTCGAATGACCGCCGACGATGGGGCGGCAGACTCTGGAAAAAATTGCCGATAGGGTCAACATCAACTCAAGTTCGAAGCCGCGGCAGCCGAGGAACCGTGTGCCGCTCGCTGTGAGTCGCCGGTCGCGACTTCTGTCCCCGGAACGACTTACGTCCCGAGCGCGAGCGCCCGGAATGCCTGTCAACGCCTATCGTGAAGTTGGCGACCCGGCTAGAATCCACAGTCCAGGTTGTGTGTTCGGGTGTTTGACCGGGTCCCAAGCTCGGTCAATCCAGGAGCTGAGACATGCGTCGAAACGGATTTGTTGCCCTGCTGGCGGCCCTTCTTCTCTTCTGCGGGCTGCCTCTGAGCTTCGCGGAGGACAAGGCCCCCGCGAAGGAGCTCTCCTCGGAAGAGTACTACGAGCTGATGAAGGTGTTCGTCGACACCTTCCAGCAGATCGACCGCAACTACGTGAAGGACGTCGATCGTCAGCAGCTCGTCGAAGCGGCCGTGCAGGGCATGCTCGAAAAGCTCGACCCCTATTCCGACTACATCAGCCCCAAGGACCTGCAGAAGTTCACTGAGTCGGTCGAATCCGAATTCGGCGGCGTGGGGATCCACGTCAACTTCGACAGGGACCAGCGGAACATCGAAGTCATGTCGACGCTCCCCGGCGCTCCCGCCGCACAGGCCGGCATCAAGGCCGGCGATCGCATCCTGGAAATCGAAGGCAAGGCGATCAAGGAGTTCACCAATAACCAGGAAATCGACACCGCGATCACGCTGCTTCGCGGCGAACCTGGCAAGGAAGTCAAAGTCACGATCAAGCACCTCGCCGGCGACGCGGTCGAAACGCTGACCCTGAAACGCGCGATCATCAAGACCGACACCGTGCTCGGTGAGTCCCGCAAGCCGGACGGCACCTGGAATTACTGGCTCGATGAGAGCAGGAAGATCGCCTACCTGCGCCTCACGAACTTCGCCGGCCGCAGCGGCGACGAAATGCAGGAGATCCTCCAGCAGCTGAAGAAGGACGGCATGAAAGGGCTGATCCTCGACCTCCGCTTCAACCCGGGCGGCAAGCTGGAAGCGGCCGTCGAAATCGCCGACCTCTTCCTCGAATCGGGCCTGATCGTCAGCACCGAGGGCCGGAACGCTCTGCCCCAGAAGTTCGCGGCCAAGAAGTTCGGCACCTTCACCGGCTTTCCGATGGCGGTCCTGATCAACCACTACTCCGCGTCCGCCAGCGAAATCGTCAGCGCGGCCCTCCAGGATCACAAGCGGGCCGTCGTTGTGGGCGAGCGCTCCTGGGGGAAGGGGAGTGTCCAGACCGTCATCAATATGAACGTCGAAGGCTCGAAGGCCGCCCTCAAGCTGACCACCGCGGCCTATCACCGTCCCAGCGGGAAGAACATTCACCGCTTCCCGGAGTCGAAGGAAAGCGATGAATGGGGCGTGATGCCCAGCGACGGTTATGCCGTGCCGTTCTCCCCCGCAGAGTATGTCGGGTACCAGCGGTACCGGCTGCAGCGCGACGCCATCCGCCCGAAGGAGCCGCTCATCGCCGATTTCGTCGATTCGCAGTTGAAGAAAGCCCGCGACTACATCGAGAAGGAACTGGCGAATCCGGAATCGGCGTCAAAGGTCCCGGCGACGGAAGGGGACGGCAAAGACGACAAGAAGAAGGCCGACCCCAAGCCGGGTGAAAACAAGACGTCATCGGCCGCCCCGGAACTGTCCGTCCTCCGCCACCGCGCCGCCTGAGTCCCTCCCCTCGTTCCCAGGCTCCCGCCTGGGGCCGCACCACCCCGAAGCTCTGCTTTTCCGCGCGGCCTCCCTCATCCACTCACTCGGCGCCTCCCCGCTGCCGACCACTTCGTCGTCCCGGCTCGCATGACCGCCAATTCCGCGCGCCACCTCCTCCTGGCGATCGAATCCTCCTGCGACGAAACCGCCGTCGCCATCGTCGATCGTGACCGGACAGTCCTCGCCAACGTCATTGCCAGCCAGGATCACCTGCATCGCCGCTGGGGGGGCGTCGTCCCGGAGGTCGCGTCGCGTGCCCACGTCGAGAACATCCTGCCCTGCCACGATGAAGCGCTGAAAACAAGCGGCCGTTCCCTCGCGGACGTCGCCGCGATCGGCGTCGTCACGCACCCCGGC
>JAEYWB010000943.1 GCA_023429275.1 Planctomycetota bacterium | reverse complement strand
CCTGGGGACGATGAAGGACCAGGAAGCGGTGCCGATCCTCGTCTCCATCGCGAGAGACGACCAGGGGACGGAAGCCCAGCGGTCCCGGGCTGTCGAGAGCCTCCAGGCGATCGGCGACAGCGAAGCTTCGAAGGCCTTCGGCGCGATCCTGAGCGAGCCGCGGACCCCCGCCGCGGTTGCGATCGCTTCGTTGAAGGCGATCGCGGCCCTGAAGCGAGCGGAAGAGGCCCCTCTCGTCGAAAAGCGGCTGACGGATGCCGCGGCCGGAGTCCGCGAAGGAGCCGTCGCGACGCTGGGAACTCTCCTTGGAAAGGAAGGGGCGGCAAAACTGATTCCGGCTCTCAACGACCCCGAGACGTCGGTTCGCCGGCAGGCGGTCAAGACGCTGGTGGCGGCCGGAGCGCAGAGCGCCGTTCCGGAAATCCTGAAGCTCGCGGATCAGCCCGAGATCCGGGGCGATGTCCGGCTGGCACTCGCCGCACTGGCTGATCGCCGCGCCCTCAGCGTTTACCTCGAGGGGCTGGTCGATCGGAACCAGGACATCCGCAACGCCTGCGGGACGGCGGTCAACACGCTCCGTCCGAAGATCGGCGACGATCTCAGGGAGCTCCACAAGCGGAACGAGCTCCCTCCGAACGTCCGCCGCGAGCTCGGGGCTCTCTTCGCCTCGCCGGTGCCGATCACGAAGTGGACGTTCCTCCCCGGCTGGTCCAAGGAGACCGCGGATCCGGCCTTCGATTTCCAGGCCGGCCCGGCGATTGACGCTCCGATCAAGGTCGGAGACCGCGAGCGGAAGTGGAAGCCGATCGTCACGACGCATCCGCAGGGGATGGTCGATGCATCGCAGCACAGCGACGTCAAGGAAAACGTCTGGGCGATGGGGTATGCGACCGTCGAGTCTCCCGCCGGAGGGGGGGTCGGCTGGGCGGCCGGGAGCGACGACCAGGCGATCATCCACATCAATGGAGAGAAAGTCCTGGAACAGCTCGGCGACCGGGGGTGGTCCGCAAACCAGTCGAAGGGGACCGTGACTCTGAAGCCGGGGATCAACCACATCTGGTTCAAGACCGGCAACAGCGGCGGGCCGTGGCAGTTCAGCCTGGCTCTCGGAGGCCCCGACCCCAACTTCGCCTTCCTCTACGAGGACGTCCCGCCTCAGCTCGACCTGGCCGCGTTCCGCGAGCACGCCACGAAGAATCCGGGGAGCGCGGAGCGGGGCGAGAAGCTCTTCTTCGACAAGATGGGAGTCGGCTGCGTGAAGTGTCACTCCGTGGGTGACAAAGGGGACGCCAAGGTCGGGCCGAATCTCCTCGGGGTCGGACAGAAGTACGTCCGCGACGAGCTGATCCGATCGATCCTCGAGCCGTCGAACCGGATCGTCTCCGGCTACGAGCTGACGGTGATCGTCACGACGGCAGGCCAGGTGATCCAGGGGATCGCCAGGACCGAAACGGACGAGGCGATCGAGCTCACCCTGGCGGATGCCAGGGTCGTGACGGTGAAGAAGTCGGAGATCGACGAACAGACCCGCAGCAACATCTCGGCGATGCCGAACGGGCTGGAGAAGGGGATGTCCCTCCCGGACTTCGCCGACATCGTGGCTTACCTGGAATCTCAGAAGCAGGCCACCCCGAAGCCGTGAGCGATGGGAGATGCTCACCACCAGGACGCCGGGAATACGAAAAGCCCCTGAGGATTGCGGATGATCCGCTGTCCGCTGCCTTTCTTCGTGTCCTGGTGTCCTGGTGGTGAAAATCCCTTCGCTTCGATCTCGCCGCGCCCTGCCTCACGCGGAAATGCGCAAGGCGCAGCGGCAGATTGGGCCGGTTTTCTTTGAGATGTTCGCCTGCGAATTGACCCTGTTTCGAGTCCCCTTTTAGAACTCGCGTTGACCTCCTCTGGTCGATTTTGTCAGCGATTCCTTCGGCGCGACCATGAAACGTTTTGTCATCGCCGGCCTGGCAGGTATCTGCCTCGCCGGATGCACCTCCGCCAGCACGAGCAACACGGCTCGGACGGCGACCGAACAGATTCTCGTCTCGAACGCCGTCGACCAGTCGCTCGACAAGATGGATTTCCGGCCATTCGCGGGCCGGCAGGTCTTTCTCGAAGAGAAGTACGTCGAGTGCATCGACAAGGCCTATGTCATCTCGTCGATCCGCCATCGCCTGATGAAGGCGGGGGCCCAGATCGTCGACAAGGCGGACGCGGCCGAGGTTATCGTCGAGCCCCGGAGCGGCGGAGTCGGCACGGCCCACTCCGACTCGTTCATCGGGGTCCCGGAAGTCGTCCTCCCGGGCATGATGACGATCCCGGAACTCCGCATTGCGACGCGCACCAAGCAGACAGGCGTCGCGAAGATCGGCATCCTCGCCTACGACGCCAAGACGAAGTCGGGGCTCGGCCCCGGGGGAATCGCACTCTCGCAGTCGCAGGACAACAACTGGTACGTACTCGGCGTCGGCCCCTACCAGTCGGGGAACGTCCGAAAGGAAGTTCTGTCCGCCACCACCGGAAACGCTGCCGTCGCGTACACGCATGTGCCGCCGACGGTGGCGTTCGCCCCGCCTCCTTTGCGGCAGGCACCTCCGGGGGCTCCCCCGGCCGTCCAGTA
>JAEYWB010000929.1 GCA_023429275.1 Planctomycetota bacterium | reverse complement strand
GGACTATTCGTCCACCGGCGTCCGGACCTTCTGCATCAGCGCCGGTACGACCGAAGGGGGAACGAACTGCAGGAGCTGCTGCGCGCTCCCCTCGCGGCCCATCAGGGCGATCTGCTTGATGAGCGTGCTCGAGACGTGCGAATACCGCTCGCTGGCCATGAGGAAGACCGTCTCGATGTGAGGCGCGAGCGTCCTGTTCGTCAGCGCCATCGTGAATTCCGCCTCGATGTCCGACACCGTTCGGATCCCGCGGAGCATCACCGCCGCCTTCTTCCGCTTCACGTAGTCGACGGTCAGCCCCTCGAAGCATTCGACTTCGACGTTCTTGAGGTCGTCCACCACCTCATGGATCAGGTCGACCCGCTCCTGGGGTGTGAAGAGGGGGCGTTTGTCGGGGTTGATGCCGATCGCCACGATGAGCGTTTCGAACAGGGCCGAGCCGCGGCGGATGATGTCGAGATGTCCGAGCGTCAGCGGGTCGAAGCTGCCGGCGTAAATCGCGATTCTGACGGCGTTTGACACAACAACCTCCGGCACGGTCTCGACCTCGGTCTTTCGAACGACAGGGCGTCGGCCGCCCGGTACGATAGATTGGTTCGGCTGTCGTTCCCGCCCGGCCGAAGAACTGTTCCCGGCCGCACGGCGTTCGCCGGACCGTCCCGAATTCTTCGCCGCAAAACCGCCCTGAGTGCGCTGATCGGACCGCGGACACTGGCCGGACTGGCCGAAAACTGCCGATCTGGTATTCTAACCATCAGCGGCTGCTGATTCGTCCTGGATCGTCGAAATGCTCGAAATTCACTCCTCCGCTCCGGGAAAGTCTGCTGGACAGGCACGCGGTCTCGACCGCCGCGCCGTTCTCAAGGCCGGTTTCCTGGGGCTCTCGGGGCTGACGCTTGCGGGGCAGAAGCAGCTTCAGGCGGCGGGGGCGGCCGGCCAGAACGGCAAGAGCGTGATCCTGATCTGGCTCGATGGCGGCCCCAGCCAGCTCGAGTCGTACGATCCGAAGCCGGAAGCGCCGGACGAGGTCCGAGGGCCGTTCTCGGCGATCGACACCAGCGTGCCCGGCGTCCATCTCTCGGAGCTTCTGCCGCAGCAGGCGAAGTTCGCCGACAAGCTGAACTTCATCCGCTCGCTGCACCACGGAACCGGCGACCACTTTGCCGGGGCTCACTGGATGCTGACCGGGCGGTTCGGGGCGACGACCGTTAACCAGGGGATCAAGTATCCCTCTCTCGGTGCGTGCGTCTCGAAGCTGTGCGGACCGCGCCAGCCCGGCCTGCCCGCCTATGTCGGCCTCCCCTCGGCCGAAAGCGTCTACATCTTCCCGGGGTACCACGGGGCGGCGTACCTCGGCGGGGCGTACAACCCGTTCGACGTCGACACCGAACAGAAGTACCTGCACCACAAGAGTGTCGTCGAGATCACACGGCCCCGCTGCTTCAAGGCGTTTACGGCAATCGACGAGTCGCGAGGGACGAGCCGCAGCACACTGATGGCGTCACTCGACCGGATCCAGCGGAATGTCGACCGGACCGGCATGATGGAGACGATGGACACGTTCCATCAGGACGCGATGTCCCTCGTCTTCGGGAAGGCGGCGATCAAGGCGTTCGACCTGTCTCTCGAAGATCCGAAGGTCGCGGACCGCTATCCCAAGCACGCGTGGGGGCGGTACACGCTCATGGCGCGGCGGCTGGTCGAGGCGGGGGTCACCTTCGTCACCGTCGACATGCCCCACTGGGATCACCACTCCAGCCTCGTCCAGGGGCACGCCCCGAACATGCGGGCGATGGACGAGTGCGTCGGGGCATTGATGACCGACCTCGTCGAGCGGAACCTGCTCGACAAGGTGATGGTCATCGTCATGGGGGAGTTCGGCCGGACGCCGAAGATCAACAACGGCCTCCCGAACGACCCGATCCCCGGCCGCGACCACTGGGGAGACGCCATCTCGGTCATGGTGGCCGGCGGGGGGCTCAAGCAGGGACAGGTGATCGGCGCGACGAACCCCAGGGCCGAGCGGCCGATCGACCGGGCCCTGAAGCCGCACGATCTCCTGGCGAGTGTCTACAAGGTCCTCGACATCGACCCGGCGACGAGTTTTCCGGACTTCGCCGGCCGACCGGTGCCGCTCGTCGACGAGACGGCGGGAATCCCGGAGCTGTTCTGATCTCGGCCGCCTGACGGTTCCGAAGCCATCGCAGCGCGCCCGATCAGACCGGTGAAGAGGACTGTCACAGAGAGCGCAGAGAACACAGAGTCCTCTGTGCTCTCTGTGGCAGGAACCCGTTGAAGCAGCTTCGCGGTCGGACGTAGCGGAGCCTGCTCCGAGTGGCCACGCTCCCGCGGCACGTCACGATTCGGTGGTCTGACGATCCGGGCGGTCTTGTCCTGCTCGCTTGACCCTTGCTTCGCGCCGCGCGATTCTCCGCAGCGGCTTTCGTTCCAGATGAGGTGGTGATGGGTTTCCTGCAGCTCGAGGGGAAGACGGTCCTGGTGGTCGGCGTGGCGAACCGCAAGAGCGTCGCCTGGCACGTCAGCCGCGTCCTGCAGGAGGCCGGTGTCGACGTGATCTACTCGGTCCGCTCGGAGGCCCGCCGTGAGTCGCTGCGGAAGCTGGTCGGCGATGCGCCGGTCTATCTCTGCGACGTCGAGCGGCAGGAAGAGATC
>JAEYWB010000946.1 GCA_023429275.1 Planctomycetota bacterium | reverse complement strand
CTCGACGACACCGCTTGCGGGCAGGACCAGACGAGGAAGAACATCGCTTCCCGCGAGAGGCGTTCCGCCGGATGCCCCGCGACGAAGCCGGCCCCTTTCGACGCGGTCAGCAGGGCCTGCGAGGCGTGAAGGGCGAGTGACGTGGCGTCACTGCGAATCGTCTCGGCCGTCGGAACAGGGGACGAGGCCGGAGCTGCTCTGCCCGCGGCCGCTTCGAGGAGCCGTGATCGCTGCCGGTCGATGTCCTCCTGGAACGAGACGACGATCTCGCCGAGCGCCGGCCGGGCCTCGGCATCGCGGGCCAGCCGGTCGACGCACCCCTGGGCGTGCCCGATCGCCAGGGCCGATGTCGTGAGCGAACCCGCTCCACCCGTCGTCCCCTGCTGCAGAACCTTCGGGACGGCCTCCGTCAGAAGCTCGTCGTCACGGACTTCGACATCATTCAGTTGCACCGGTCCGGTGCCCGACCCGGTCAGGGCCAGGAGTTCGAGAGGGGGAGCGATGGTGACACCCGGCCGGTCCGTCGGCAGGGCAAATAGCATCTGCCGGCCATCTTCGAGCGCCGCACCTCCCACGAGCACGTCCGCCTGCTCCGAACCTGTTACCCAGGGGATCTCGCCCGTGACGCGGTAGCCGCCGCTGACCGGCCGGGCCAGGACGGGGGGCTGCGCGACGTGCTGGCGGGATGTCGTCAGGTGCGAGATCCCGACCGTCGCGAACGCCTCGCCGCGGGCGAGCCGGGGGAGCCACGTCCGCCGCGGCCCTTCCTGGACGGAGCCGGCGATCCGCTGGCAGGCCGCCTGGAACTGGCTGAGGATGAAGACGGGAGTCAACTCGATCCGGGCCAGTTCGACGCAACCGGCCAGCAAGTCGTGGGCGGATGCTTCCTGGCCGCCGTAGGCGCCAAGGATCGTCCAGCGGGTGACGCCACTCGCAACGAGCCTCTTCCACGCCTCCTCCGGCCAGGTCCGGTCTGGAGGCGGGGATGTGGAGAACCCCGCCTGACGGAGCTGCGCTGCGAGTTCGAACGGGGTCATGTCCGGGTCCGCTCCGGAGGAACTGGGAAGGAGGCGGTGACCGCGACGGCGCGTCGCGGACACCAAATCGACACTATCCCTTCGCGTCAGAGACTGTCCACCTTGTCGCCATCTCGCTCCGTCGAGATGAGCGAGGGTACGATCGGAAGCCTTCGATAACGCAGCGCGCTTCGCGATTCGGACGCCGACGATGACTCGCTCATCTCGCGGACGAGATGGCGACCGATCAGACCGACGAAGGCTCGGCCGCGGCGGTCGACTCCGGCGTGCTCGATTCCTCGTCGGCCGAGGGGGAGACCGCCGCAACCCGGCTTCTCGAGTGGATTCCCCAGGCGAGTGGGAGGCACAAAACGTACAGCGCCGCCGCGGCCATCCAGGCCATTCCCTTGGAGCTTTGCGGCAGCACGTCATAGAACCTCGTGAAGACGAGCGGGCCGAAGATCGTCGTGAGGCTCATTTGGCTGACGATCGTCCCCTGCAGTTCCCCCTGCTCGGAATCGGTGACCTGCCGGCTGATGATCGACTGCATCGCCGGAAATGCAATCCCCCCGCAGCAGAGAGGGGCCATGATCACGAACACCATCCAGGTGTCGGTGGCGAAGGCGAACAGCACGTAGCAAAAGATTTCGAGCGTCAGTCCCGCGAGGAGTGCCCGGTGCTCCCCCAGCCACTTCGTGACCGGCTGCGTCAGGAGTGCCTGCACCGACGCCAGCATGATCCCGTAGACCAGGAACGAGTACCCGACCATTCGGGCGTCCCACCCGTACCGGTCCTGGTTCGAGATTGTCCACAGGCTGTGCGGCATCTGCCCCGCCAGGTTCATGATCACGAACACGACCAGGAATGGCACCAGGGACCGCATCGAGGCGACCCACGCAAGGGAGCGGAAAGGATTGAGCGAATCCCGCTGCAGGGACCGCCGCTTCTCGGGGGGGAGGGACTCCTGCAGCACGAACATCCCGATGAGGAAGCTGATTCCGTTCAGGAAGGCGGCGATGAGGAAGGGGTAGCGGAGCGAGTAGGACCCCACGAGCCCGCCCAGGACCGGTCCGATGACGAAGCCGACCCCGAAGACGGCGTGCATCATTCCGAAGTTCCTCGCGCGGTCGTCATCGGTCGAGACGTCGGCGATCGACGATGTCGCAACCGCCATGTTGGCCCCGGTCACTCCGGCAATGATCCGGCCGACGTACAGGAGGCCCAGGTTGGGGGCGAGTCCCATCAGGACGTAGTCCGCCGCGGCGCCGACGAGCGAGATGAGCAGCACCGGCCGCCGCCCGAACCGGTCGCTCAGGGCGCCGAGGACGGGGGAGAACAGGAACTGCATCAGCGCATAGACCGACAGGAAGTACCCGAAATGGAGGGCGACTCCCTTCGCGTGCGTGAGCTCCCGCAGCAGGTCCGGCAGGATCGGCATCACAAGACCGAACCCCACCGCGTCGAGTCCGACGATGAGATAGATGACCAGCAGCGAATTGGACATAGGACCTCGGACGACTGTCTCTCACCGGACCGGACTCCGTTCCGGGAGGGAAAAATTCTATCGGCGGCCTCGCCCGGACACCTATGCGAAGATCAAGGTTCGCCGGAAACCGGGACAGATCAGGCCCTGTCGATCCCACCCCGCGTGGCATTGAGTCCCGTCAGCGACGGCAGAGAATCACCCCGTGCCAGCGGGGGGCGATGACGGAACAGGATCTTCACTTCGTTCCCTGACAAGCCATTTCAATGCGCCAAGCCTGCCAGTTGTTCGGCAGCGGTCGCAATGTCGCTCCGCGAGATGGCTACTGTCTCGCCGTGGGAGCGAATACACTGGTCGATTCGGCACCTGATCCCCGCCCGCCCGTGATCACGCCATGAATTACCCTCGTATTGGTTCGCTCAAGTCTGTCGATGACTTCCGGGCGACGCTGCGCACGGGGAACCTCTCGCTTCCGGTCGACGATCGTCCCCTGTCGGCAGCCGAAAACACCCCCCTGGCAGCGCCGCTTGCCTGCGGGGCGCTCAAGTTCGGCAATCGCTGGTGCATCCATCCCATGGAAGGATGGGACGGCACCCCCGAAGGGCAACCGAGCGAGCAGACGATCCGCCGCTGGCACAACTTCGGACTCTCCGGCGCCAAGCTCCTCTGGGGGGGCGAGGCGTTCGCCGTCCGGCCGGAAGGGCGGGCGAATCCGAATCAGCTCTGCTACCGGCCCGAGAACGAGCGGGGGATTGCCACGCTGCTCGAGACCGCCCGTGCGGCGCACGTGTCCGCCTTCGGTGCGGCGGCGCGGGACGACCTCGTCACCGGCCTGCAGCTCACGCACTCGGGCCGCTTCTGCAAGCCGGTCTCGAAGACGAAGTTCGCTCCCCGCATCGCCTATCACCACCCGATCCTCGATCGCCGCGTCGGCGTCGCTCCCGACGACGACAGCGCCGTCCTCACGGATGACGAGATCCGATCGATCGTCGACGACTACGTCACGGCGGCCCGGATGGCCCAGCGGCTCGGCTTCGAGTTCGTCGACCTCAAGGCGTGCCACGGCTACCTCGGCCATGAGTTCCTCTCGGCCCACACGCGGCGTGGTCCCTATGGCGGGGACTTCGAAGGGCGGACGAAGTATCTCCGCGACATCGTGGCGGCGGGGCGGAGCGAATGCCCCGGCCTCGAGATCGGCATCCGGCTGTCGCTGTTCGACGCGCCGCCTTTTCGTCCCGATCCGTCCCGCGGCCAGGGGGGAAAGCTCGGGCCGGGGATTCCCGACGTGGCCCCGGATTCCCCGCGACCGTTCGGGGCGAGCGCCGACGATCCGCTCACGATCGATCTCACCGAGCCTCTCGA
>JAEYWB010000911.1 GCA_023429275.1 Planctomycetota bacterium | reverse complement strand
GGAGACCGCGATGGGCTCGGAGTTTTGCCGACGATGCGAAGAGGCCGCCGAGAGGCTGGGGCGGACTTCGCTCGTGGCGCGCCTCGGTGAGGCTTCGGGGCGTGAGGCGGTCGAGCAGGCACTCGGGTCCGGCCGCCCCCGCCTGGCTGCCTGGGCTGCGGGACAGCTTGCCACCCTCGCGGAAGAGGAGCGAAACCGGCTTGTCGAGGAGTCGCTCGATGGAAGCGAGTCACTTCGGCTGGGCACGCTTCAAGTCGTCGTTGCGAGGCAGGTCGGCACGTGGCCCGATCCGGTCCTGAGTCGGATCGAGGCGGAACTCGAGCATCCTGATCGGGCGATCGGCATCGCCGCCGCGCGATGCCTGGCAAAGCACGCTCCGGCGCGGCTTTCGACGCTCGTTCGGGCGGTGGAACGGGATGGAGGAAGCGAGCTCGCGCGGATGTTCTGCCTGTCGGGCAACAGCGAATTGATCCGTCCCCTGGTCGAGTACAGCGATCGACGCCTGAAGGCGCTGCTCCCCTCGATCGGCTGGCTCGTCACCGCGGAGTGGCTCGCCAGGACCCGGGAAGAGGATCCGGCTCTCGCGGTCCGACTGGCCAGGTCGTTCGGCTACCTCGATGGCGAGCCGACTCCCGATGCCTGGGAGCTCTTCGCGGAAGGATGGTCGTTCGTCCCCGCGGAACAGGCCGCGCGGCTTGCGGAGTCCACGGAAGACCGCCGCCGCCTGACTCTGACGCTCGTTCCAACCGCTTTGGCGACATCCGATGCAGGGATCGTAGCGGAAGCGGAAGATCCGCTCTGGCGGGCGACGCTGATGGCCGCGGTGCGTGACGCGGATCGATCGAACCTGCAGGAGTCGCTCGACCGCAGTCCCTTCGACCCGCGGGTCATCGCCAGTCCCCAGATTGCGGTCGCGATGCACGCGCCCGCCGGTTACCTGAACCGGGTGTTCATCGAGGAACCGCTGGAGGAGGCGCGGCGGCTTCATGTCGGTCCGGCGGAGCTCGCAGAGTTCCTCGTCGATTCGGCGCGGGTCGCGCTCGAGACCCTGGAGGAGCCGAAGGCTGAGCTGCAGATGGCAACGCTGGCCAAGTGGCGGGCACGAGCCCGGCTCGGAACCCGGTCGCATCACCTGCGGATCGAACGGTTCCCGATCCTGACCGACGACGACGCTCCGGACCTCAAGTCCGTTGTCTTGGGAAGACGTGCTCCCATGCGGCTCGCGCGCAAGGGCTCACCAGGGATGGAGTCGATCTGCCGGATCGCCATACAGGCAGGTTTGCCCGACCTCTCCTCGACACTCGGCGAGATCGAGGATTCGTGGGGCCAGCTCTTTCCGACGACAGGAATGGAGCTGCAGGTCCCCTCGGTCGATCGGGAAACAGCCCTCTGCTGGAAGCAGGCCCTCCGGTCTCTCGGCGTCCCCTCTCCGCGGCGGCCCGAGTATTTTCAGACCGTGGAGGCCTCGTTCCGGCCCGCGCGAGCGATCTCGACTCTTGTCCTCGGGCCGCTTCTCCTCCCGAAGCTGGGACTCATCTCCGAGCCGGTCGAGATGGCGCTCCATCTGTCCATCGGCGGAGACCTTGGCGACGACGCAAACGACCTCGCCTTCCTGCTGAACTTCATCGCCATGGGCCGGACGCGCCGGGCCTGGCCGACCGGAATGAAGTGGGTGCTCAGCAAGGGGCTCGTCCATTTCCATCCCGAAGCTGAGCCGCTCGGACTCACCGGCTCCGGGAGAACAGAGCTCCGGATCCTGCGGTGCATGGCCGCGCCGAGCGGAGGACGCCTGAAGCTCAATGCGGCGTCCATTGACCAGTCCGTCGCGGCCACCCTGCTGGCGACCGCGATGCTGTCGAACGACGAAGAGCTGACGGCGATCCGCGAGCAGTTCCGAAGCGAGCTGACGCAACTCGTCGAGACCCTCCCGGAGTCCTTTCGAGAGGTTCGGGAGTCGAACTTCTATGACTCGACGGGTGACGGGAGCGACCCGGAATGGCTCGGATCGCTGCCGATCGTTCGAACCCTGTCTCGCGTGCGCGAAAGCTTTCGAACTCCGGGAATCCGCGAACAGGTCGAGGAGGGATGCCGCCACCTTCGTGACCGGACGTCGGCGCACCTCACCCGGGCGATGGGCCTCGAGAACCTGTGTCTGTCCGTGCCCGATCGGGACGTCTACCGCACCCCGTTCGGGCTGCCGCTGTTCATCCCCGCAGAGCTTCAGGAGCTTCTGGCAGTCACTTCCGGTTGATCCGCACGCCGATCCTCTTCAGCTCCTCGAGCTGCTTCTTCGCCGGCTCCGGAAGAGGATCGACGTCAAGATAGAGATGCCAGTAGGGGGCGAACCGCTGCTCGCCGGCGGCATCTTTCTTCGCCATCTCGACGAGCGGCGCGAGGTTCTGCAGCGGGTTGCCGCCGAGCATCGTGTAACGCAGCTCCGTCATCCCCGAGAGGGGGGCGAGGTCGACGACCTTGTTGTTCGAGAGATCGAGCGACGACATCCACTTCATGCCGGCGAGCGGCGTGAGCTTTTCGACCTTGTTCCCCGCGAGGTACAGGGCGTGAAGCTTCCCGAGGGGAGCGAGCGGTTCGAGGTTGTCGATCTGATTGCGGTCGAGATGCAGCGTTCCGAGTTTTTCGCCCAGCTTGTCGAGCCCCGCCAGCGAAGAGATCTGATTGTCGTTGAGTTCGAGATACTGCAGCTTCACGAGCCCCGCGAGCGGCGTGAGGTCCTTGATCTGGTTCCTGGACAGGTAAAGGCTCTGGATGTTCTTGAGGCCCGCCAGCGGAGCGAGATTCTCGATCGCATTGTTCGAGAGCTTGACCTCGGCGAGGCTGGTGCATTTCTCGAGACCGGTCAGGTCCTTGATCTCTTTGCCCCGCGCATCGAGGAAGAAGATCGTCTTGAGGTCCGCCTCGTCGATCTGCGGCTTGTCGATCTGCTTCTGCTTGAGAACCGCCTTGATGACCGCGGTCAGGTTGGCGTCGGGAAAGGGCCCGTCGGCCCGGGCCGGTGCCGCAAGGATCGAGAAGAGGGACAGGACGGCGGCGAAGCCGAGGTGGGAAAGGTTGAAGCAGCGGGCGATCAGCACGGCGGGCACTCCTGCAATGGACGTCAGTCGGGGCGGCCGGCGCCCCGAAACCACCGAGTGTAGAGCAGGAGACCGGAACGCACCAACAAGTCCCGATGGAACCTCGCAGGCTCCGTCGAACGACTCTCTGAGTCGTTGAGAAGGCCGACGACGTCAGGAGTCGCAAACAACCCAAAGCGTCCCGAAAAGTGGGTTTCGACGCCCCTCTCGGGTGGGCCTACTGGCGGTCGTTTCCTTCGATCCAGTCGGGCAGACTGACGGCGGCCGCCTCGTCATCGACGGACGGGATCGTGGGCCCCTTCCCGGGGGCCTCCGCATAC
>JAEYWB010000728.1 GCA_023429275.1 Planctomycetota bacterium | reverse complement strand
GTAGAGAGCCGCAATGTTGTTGATCGTCAGTTCGACGCCGAAGCAGGCGCCGTAGAGGGCGAACAGCGCCCAGACCCGCGAGTCGCGGCAGGCTTCGAGAAAGCCCCCCTTGGAGTTCTTCGTCGTCGGCAGGACTCCCTGCTCACGAAGCTCACGAAAGTTCCCTTCCGGGGTGTCCTGCGTGAGGAAGTAGTACACGACCCCCGTCAGGGCACAGACGAGGCCGGCGACGAACATGCTCGCCCGCCAGCTCGTTGCGGTGCTGAATCCGAGGACCGTTGCGAACAGGGCATAGAGGGCCGGCGTCGCCACCTGGGCGACACCGCCTCCGACGTTCCCCCAGCCGGCGGTCGTGGCGTTCGCGGTCCCGACGCAGTTCGGGGCGAACATCAGCGATGTGTGGTACTGCGTGATGACGAACGAGGCGCCGATCGCGCCGATCGCGATCCGGAACAGCAGGAATGTCGTGTAGTCGTGTGCCAGGCCGATCCCCATGACCGGGATCGACGCCGACAGGAGAAGGACCGTGTAGGCGAGCCGCGGACCGATCCGGTCGCAGAGCCAGCCGATGAACAGCCGGGCGAAGACCGTGATCGCCACCGACCCGATGATGCACCAGCCGATCTGGTCCTTCGTCAGCGTCAGCTCGCTTCGAACGATCGGCATCAGGGGGGCGATGCCGAACCAGGCGAGGAAGCAGAGGAAGAAGGCGAACCACGTGACGTGGAATGCCCGCATCTGCGGCGTGTGGAAATCGAGGAGCCGGATGCGCGTAGCTTTTCCCGTGACCTGCATGGAGGACCTCGGACTGCGAAGAGAGAAAGAAGCCGGAAGAGCGAATGATCTGCTGGTGAGCGCGTCCAGCAGCGTCGGCGAGCGAGCAGGGACTTTACCCGGGCGAATCCTGAACGCGAGGGCCTCGGGAGCCGCCATGCCCCTTTGTTCGGTGGACCGCAACCGTCGAAGTCTTCACCGGGGTCTTCATGACTTTCTCCCGTCCGCTGGCATGGACACGGTTCGCACGGCATCACCTGGGCGAACGACGGAACAGGCGTCGCCCCGGAACGGTTCCGTGGGACGTTGTTGATCGATTCAGTGCGAGCGGCGTTCGAACGAAAAGCAGCGGTAGTGCCGGCCCGCCCGATGCCCTGCGTTTTGTTCGGGTAACCGATCACGACGGACCGATTCCGCCTCATCTGTGCGCTTCGCGAGCGACGCATTCAGGCAAGCCTGCTCAGCTCGCGGGCAGATCCGCGGAGGCCGTCGCCGTTGACTCGGCAGTCATTGCATCGGAAAACCCGGTGAAGACATAGGCGTTTTCACATTCCGGCCCTTCAGGAAAACTCTGGCACAAGATTTCCCGGCGAGGGATTCAGCACTCGAATTCATGAACGCTCGCTCTTCTCTCTTGATGTCCGATCGCGCTGAGGACCTGATCCAACGCTTCGGGCGGCGCTACGTCGCGGCCCTCGCGCTGGTCGCTGCGCTCCTCTGCCTGGACCGGGCGGTTCTTCAGCCGCTCCTTGTGCGTCTCAGTCTGTCGGCGCCGGTCCTGAACCTGGCGGGACGGCAGCGGATGCTGAGCCAGCGGGTCACGAAGGACGCACTCGCCATGACGCTCCATCCGGAGCGAAGCGCGGACTGGCTGGAAGAACTCGAAACCTCTCTCGACGAATGGACCCGGGTCCATCGGGGACTTCAGGAAGGGGACCCGGAACTCCACCTGCCGGCGGCCCGGGACGAGGTGGTGCGTGAATCGTTCCGCGAGATCGAACCGCACTTTGCCGCCCTCTCGGCGGGGGTTCGCCGCGTGATGCACAATCCCGCCGAGGCCCGCGATGCCGCCGCCGGGATGCTGACGCATGAACACGAATACCTTCGGATCATGGACGGGATCGTCCATCGGTTCGAGACGGAGGTCGGAGAGCGGATCTCGCGGCTGCGGCTCGTCGCCCTCGGCGTGACTTCGGCCGTGCTGCTCCTCATGGCGGCGATGTACGCCTTCGCTCTCCGGCCCGCCTTCCGCTTCATTCGAACCCAGGTTCATCTGCTGACCGAAAGCGAAGCCGAACTTCGCGCGGCGAGGGACGGGCTCGAAGTGCGGGTCGCCGAGCGGACCGCCGAGCTGTCGCGGGTCAACGCCGAGCTCGCTCACGAAATTGAAGACCGCCGGGAAGCGCAGGAGCGGAACCTCGAGCTCCAGTCGCAGCTGGCACATGCGGCGCGCGTCACCAGCCTCGGCGAGCTCGCGACCGGGATCGCGCACGAGATCAATCAGCCGCTCGGGGCCATTGCGAACTACGCCGAGACCCTCGACGTCCTGGCGTCGAGCCCCGCCCCCCCGTTCCCGAGATCCGGTCGCTCGCCATGAAACTCCGTGACGCCGCGCTCCGGGCCGGACAGATCGTCGCCCGGATGCGGCGGTTCGTCCGATCGCGGACGACGACACACAGCCCCGAGCTCCTCAACTCCCTGATCTCCGAAGTCCTCGAGCTCTGCCGCGCCGAACTCCGCGACCACCAGGTCGAGGTCCAGGTCCATCTCGAACAGACCGCCGACTGTCTCGTTGACGTCGACGCCATTCAGATCCAGCAAGTCCTCGTCAACCTGGTGCGTAACGCCATTCAGTCGATGGACAGCGATCCCCCCTTCAATCGACAGTTGGCGATCGCCACCACGCTCAGCGCCGAGAGCGTTCTCGTGGAGGTGGTCGACAACGGTCCGGGTTTTCCTCATGGGCACGCCGCACAACTCGTCCATCCCGTCGTCAAACCCTTCCGGTCCTCGAAACCCGACGGACTGGGAATGGGACTCTCGATCTGCCAGGCGATCCTCCAGTCGCACCACGGCTCCCTCACCGCGGAGGACCGAATTCCGCGCGGAGCACGGCTCTCGTTCACGCTCCCCCGAACCGGTGCGCCCGCCGGACGATCGGGGATCGATTCCGTTTCACGAGCTCATGTCCTCCCCTCCCCAGCCGCTCCCGGACTCGCCGACAGTCTTCGTGGTGGATGACGACAACGACCTCCGCGATTCCCTGCTGATGCTGCTCCGCGCGCTCGGCCACACCGCGCAGGGGTTCGCGTCCGCCGAGGAGTTCGAGCGGCAGTTCCAGCGGTCGGTCCCCGGATGCCTGCTCCTCGACATCCGGATGCCCGGGCGGAGCGGGCTCGACCTCTACAGCGACCTGATGAAGAGCGGCCGACGAATCCCGGTCATCTTCATCACCGGCCACGCCGACGTGGCGACGGCGGTCCAGGCGATGAAAACGGGGGCGATCGAGTTCCTCGAGAAGCCGTTCAACCGGATGACCCTCGGAATGCTGGTCGAGCGGGCCCTCGAGGTCGATCGGAAGTGGCGGCAGAGCGACGAGCGATACCGCGAGCTCGACGAGACGATCCACCAACTCAGCCCGACGGATCTCGAAACGCTCGACATGATCGTCGAAGGCCTGCCGAACAAGGTCATGGCGTCGCGCCTGCTCATTTCGCTCCGGGGCGTGGAGCTCCGCCGACAGCGGCTGATGAAGCGGCTCGGCGTCCGCTCGGTTGCGGAACTTCTCGAACTGACAATCACCCATCGCGTTCTGGCGGAGCTGCGCGCCGTCGATCGAAGCCAGCCGCTGCGCTGATCACGGAAGACTCTGTGAGACTCCGGGCACGGTCACCTCTTCCTGCCGCCGTGCCGTCGATACAATCCACGCCGCGACGAGGAATTCGCGGTTTTGCGGCCTCCGAGTCGACCACCGTGGAGACAGGGAGGACCGTTCATGCCTGCGACGCTCGCGCTCGTGATCGAAGGCTCGATGGAATCGGGGGCATCGGTCGAAGGAGTCACCGTCGAGATCGTCCCGGCGGGGCGTCTGGAGGCGGAATGGCGCGGGCTCGCAAACCGGACCGACGTGGGCTGGTTCGGCGGAGTGCGGACGCCGCATGTCTCCAGGGCGTTCCTCGCAACGCTGGTGAAAGAGCTGGCGGGCATCACGGACGACGGAATCGCCATCCCTCTCCGTCCCGCACCGGGGATGCCTCCCCTCTGGAACTCCGTGCCGCTCGAGATCGCCCAGCTGGTCCCCGAGCCGCAGCAGACCGCCCTCCTGCTGTGTCGCAACCGGTCCCGGGAAGAGGAGCCTCGAGACGACTCCGTCTGTCGGGTGCTGTCGATCGACGGCGCGCCTCAGGGGATTCTCTAGCCGGAGGAGCTTCCGTCACTCGTGCCCGAAGGTCCGCGCGAGCTGCGGGGAATCAGTGCCGAGCTCGACCGCCTGGGGGAAGAGCTCGCCCGACGAAAGGTCCCGGCGAGCCGCCGTCTCGCCCTGCTGGCGGGGCTCTGGCTGTTGCGGGACGACCTCGACCGGAGCCACGCCTTCTCGCAGCAGATCGAAGGGGCGGAGGGACATCACGGCGATTACTGGCACGCAATCATGCATCGCCGCGAGCCCGACTACGGCAACTCGAAGTACTGGTTCCGCCGCGTCGGCCGTCACCCGACGCAGCAGCACCTGGCGGAGCACCTCGCCGCGGGGGCGTTCGATCCCGTACCCGCCCGTTGGCGCGAAAAGCTCCAGCGGGGAGGGTGGGACAGCCCCGCGTTCGTCGATCTGTGTGAGCAGGCGGAATCATCTGCCGAGCTGAGCGGCTTCGCCCGCCGTGTCCAGTGGTGCGAGATGATCGACCTGTTGTGCGTCACGGCAGCCGCTGCCGCCTGAGCCGGCCAAAACCGCGCGGCATTGGGACCAGTCGCCCGATCCGGTACAGTCGAAACATCAATTCCGACTGATCTTGGGGCAACGAGATGGCTCACACTCGGTCCGCGGGTCTGGCTCTGGCCTGCTGCCTCCTCACAACGGCCCTGCTGGCCGATGATCCGGTCGACTTCGATCGCGATGTCGCGCCGCTGCTCGCCCGGCGATGCTTTGACTGCCACAGCGGCGCCGAGCCCAAGGGGCATCTGGACATCTCGCGGCGGGAAGCGATGTCGAAAGGGGGCGAAAGCGGCCCCGCGGTCCAGCCGGGAAAGCTGGACGAGAGCGAACTCTGGTCGCGCGTCGCCAGCGACGAGATGCCCCCGAAGAAACCGCTGACGGACGCCGAGAAGTCGATCCTTCGACGCTGGATCGAGTCGGGCGCGAAGTGGGGTCAGGATCCGATCGATCCGTACCGAATCACCACGGAGACCCGCGCCGGGTATGACTGGTGGTCGCTCCGGAAAGTCGTCTCGCCCCCCCTTCCGGAGGTGAGCGAGGCGGACCGCGCCTGGGTGGCCGGGGGGAACAGCATCGACCCCTTCGTCGTCTCCAGGCTGCGACAGGAGGAGTTGTCTCCCTCTCCACCGGCAGATCGCCGGACGCTCATTCGCCGCGTGACATTCGACCTCACGGGCCTCCCGCCGACGCCCGCAGAGATCGCCGCATTCGAGACGGATCAGGACCCGCGGGCCTACGAGAAGGTGGTCGAGCGGCTTCTCGCGTCTCCGCATTACGGGGAGCGGTGGGCGCGGCACTGGCTCGACATCGTCCGGTTCGGTGAAAGCCAGGGATTCGAGCGGGACCGGCTGCGGACGAACTCCTGGCCCTACCGGGACTGGGTGATCCAGTCCCTCAACACCGATCTCCCGTATGACGAGTTCGCCCGGCTGCAGATCGCTGGCGATGTCCTTCGGCCGGGCGACGCGTCGGCCCTGTTTGCGACCGGGTTCCTTGTCGCCGGGGCATACGATGAGGTCGGCCAGACTCAGCAGAGTGCGGCGATGCGGGCCGTTGTCCGTCAGGACGAACTCGAGGACATCATCGGAACGACCGGCCAGACGTTTCTCGGGCTGACGGTGAACTGCGCCCGTTGTCACGACCACAAGTTCGACCCGATCCGGCAGAGCGAATACTACCGGTTCGCGGCCGCCCTCGCCGGGGTCCGCCATGGAGAGAAGAAGTACCAGACCGCGGAAATGCGTGAGGAGCTGGAATGGCTCACGAAGCGGCGGGCGGTCATCGACCGGGGAATCGCCGGGATCGAAGGCCCCGCTCGTGAGCGGCTGCTGGCGGAGCGGACGGCGAACAGTCCCGTCCCGCCGACCCCCGTGGCCCGCTGGGACTTCGAAGGGGACCCCCTCGATCGACTCGGTGATCTCCACGCCACCCTCCGCGGCGGCGCGAAGATCGAGAAAGGTCGCCTGATCCTCGATGGCCGCGGCGCCTACGCCAGCACGAAGCCCTCCCCGCGCCCGCTGACCGCACGGACGCTCGAAGCATGGGTCGAGCTGTCGCGGCTCGACCAGCGCGGAGGCGGAGTCATCGGCGTCCAGACGATGGACGGAAACCTCTTCGATGCCATCGTCTTCGGCGAACGCGATCCGGGCTGCTGGATGGCGGGAAGCAACGGCTTCGCCCGGTGGCAGAGTTTTCAAGCCCCCGCCGAAACCGAACCGGGGCTCGTCCATGTCTCGATCGTTTATTCCGACGACGGGACGATCACGGCGTACCGCAACGGAGCCCCGTACGGGAAACCCTACAAGTCGAAGGAGCTGATGCGGCTCACGGAAGGGAACTGGCAGGTCCTGCTGGGCCTTCGCCACGGGACCGCGGCCACGCCAGACCGGCTCCTCGCCGGATCGATCGAGACCGCCCAGCTCTTCGACCGGGCTCTCACTCCGGAAGAGGTCGCCGCCTCCGCGGGCCGGCGCGACATCCTGACTCCCTCTCAACTGGCGGCCGCGATGTCTTCCACCGATCGCGAAACCCACGGCCGCCTCACGGCGGAACGCCGATCGCTCGACGAACGAACGAAGTCGTTGCGGGAAACGAGCGTGTACTGCGTCGCCCCCCGTCCACCGGAGACGACGCATGTTCTCCTGCGGGGGAATCCCGGGAGCCTTGGCGACCTGGTCACGGCGGGGGGGATTGCGTCGCTCGGCCTGCCGGGTTCCGAGTTCGCCCTCGCCGCGGACGCGACCGACGCCGACCGGCGTCGCAAGCTGGCGGAGTGGATCACCTCTCCGGACAACCCGCTCTTCGCGCGGGTGATCGTCAACCGCCTGTGGCAGTATCACTTCGGCCGCGGGCTCGTCGCCTCCTCCAACGACTTCGGCTTCAACGGCGGCCATCCGACTCACCCCGAGCTGCTCGACTGGCTCGCCAGCGAGCTGATCCGGCAGAAGTGGAGCCTGAAGGCGATCCATCGGCTGATCGTGCACTCGGCCACGTACCGGCAGAGTTCCGCCGTCCGTACAGAAGCAATGAACCGGGACGCCGACAACCGGTTCCACTGGCGGCACACGCCGCAGCGGCTCGAGGCAGAGACCCTGCGGGACACGATGCTTGCCGTCTCCGGCGAGCTCAACGCGCGGGTCGGCGGACCGCCGTTCCAGGACTTCAAGACATTCACGTTCAACTCGCAGTTCTATGAGACGATCGATCCGGTCGGCCCGGAGTTCCATCGCCGGACGATCTACCGGGCCTGGATCCGCTCGGCCCGGAGCCCGCTGCTCGACGTGTTCGATTGTCCTGATCCCTCGACGACAGCGCCGCGGCGGCCTGTGACGACGACGCCGGTGCAGTCCCTCGCACTGCTCAACAACTCCTTCGTCCTCCGGATGTCCGACAATTTCGCGACGCTCGCGGAGAAGACCCATCCGGGCGACAGGGCGGCACAGGTCGCCGAGATCTCTCGGCGAGCGTACGGCCGCGAGCCCCGGCCGACGGAAATCGAGCGTGCCACCGCATTCATCAGCCAGCATGCCCTTTCGGCCTATTGCCGCGCGGTGTTCAACAGCAATGAGTTCCTGTATGTCGACTGAGGCCGTCCGCACACCCGCCTCTCTTGGCCTGCCACGTGGCTCAGGGGCTCCTGTCGCATGACCGCGACTTCGCCCCCTCCGGGGCGTCCCCCCTCCGTTCGAAAGTCACCGGTCCCCGGCTCGCCCGGTCCGATACGGTACGATTCCATCCGGTCGGGTCAGGCCCGAGGAAGGCTGCCGTCCTGCCGTTCCTACTACGGCTTCCCCGGCCGTCGGCGGGGAATGCCGTCACTGGGATTCTCGGGCCACTGGTGCTTCGGATAGCGTCGACGCAAGTCCTTGCGGACCTCGGAGTAGGCGTTCTCCCAGAAGCTCTTGAGGTCGTCGGTCACCTGCTGCGGCCGCATGTTCGGCGCCAGCAGGTGCATCAGCACCCGCACCCGGCCCCCGGCGATCCGCGGCGTCTCCGCCATCCCGAACACTTCCTGGATCCGGACGGCCAGCACCGGGGGGCGCCCCTCCTCGTACTGAAGGCGGATCTCGCTCCCACTGGGGACTTCGATCTTCTCCGGGGCCTCGCGTTCGATCGTCTGGAGCTGCGGGTAGGAGAAAACTCCCTGGAGTGCCCCTAGCCAGGGGGCGGTCTTGAGCTCGGCGAAGCTTCGCCGGCCGTGGCACAGTTCCCTCAGGACCTTCTCGAGCCCCTCCTGGTCGAGCCGCGGAAGGTCGAGCTCCGGCATCCACTCCGCAAGACAGCGGACCCTCCGCAGAAACGCTTCGACCTCGGGCTTATCCGCCGGAAAGACCTCGCTGACCGCGCTCCTCGCATTCTCGAACAGCGTCTCTCCGACCGAATCGCCCGCCGGAAGCGGCGCGGGAGTCTCCGCAAGAATCAGGTCTCCCCAGAGCGTCCGCCGGCGGGCGACGACCTGCTTCTGGCTGGGATGGAAGAAAAGTTCGTCGCGTGTCTCGAGGAGAGGGCCTTCGAGCCACTCACGGTCGACAGCGGACGCCTGGCGGACGAGGGCGTCGGTCTGGCCCCCATCGACGTCGATGCAGAGGAAGAGCTCTGCCTCCGCCCCCGAGACGTTCGACTGCGGGCCGAGCTTCACTCCCTTCCCGCCAACCATCAGACCGCGTGGTCCGCTGGCGTCCCGTCGCCGGGCGAGCCGGTCCGGGAACGCGGCGAGCAGCGATCGAAGAACCGCTTCGTCCCGGTCGCGCGGCTCCGCAAGGGGGGCGTTTCCCGACTCCGCGCGGAGTGGCCCGGGCAGCGTCCTCAGGATCCGCCGCAGCTGATCCGCGGCCTGCGTCAGGAACCGGACCGCGCCGCCGTGAACGGAGCCGAACGAAAACTCACGGCGTCCGGTACTCAGGAACTCCTCGAGAGCCTGGAGCCGGTCGAGGACATCCGACCGGGAGCGATGGGACGCCGACATCACCGGCCCGCCCCGGCCGGTGAACGGATCCCGCTCGGACAGCATCGCCGCGAGCAGCGCGACGCGCTCGCCGACGCCGAATCGCTCCCCGTCGATCAGCATCCGCGCGAGCCTGGGATGGACCGGAAGACGCGACATCGTCCGGCCGAGTGGCGTGACCTGTCCCGCGTCGTCGAGCGCCCCGAGCGTCCGGAGCAGCGATTCCGCCTGGGCGACAGCTGCCTCGCGCGGCGGTTCGAACCAGGGGAAGCCAAGGATGTTCGATTCGCCCCAGCAGTGGAGCTCGAGCGCGGGACCGGCGAGGTCGACCCGGCGGATCTCGGGCTCTTCGTTGTCGGGCCGGGCCCGGTGGGAAGATTCGTCCCAGAGCCGCAGGCAGAATCCCGCCTGGGTCCGCCCCGCGCGGCCCGCCCGCTGATCGGCCGAAGCTTTCGAGATCGGCGACAGTTCCAGACGGTCGAGCCCCACCTGCGGGTCGAAACGCATGACCTTGGCGAGCCCGGTGTCGACGACCGCCGTGATCCCTTCAATGGTCAGTGACGTCTCGGCCACGTTCGTGGCCAGGACGACCTTGCGGCGCTCGCAAGGCATCAGGACCCGGTCCTGCTCCTCGGGCGGGAGGTCGCCAAAGAGGGGCATCACGGCCAGGTCGTGTCGGCGTGCAAGCGGCTCGAGTTCCCGCGCGGCGCGGCGGATCTCCGGGGCTCCTGGGAGAAAGACGAGGATGTCGCCTGGAGTCCGGGAAAGGACGTCGGTGACGCCGCCGAGGACGACCTGCTCGATCGGCGTGCGGTCGAGCTGCCGCTGGTATTCGATCTCGACCGGATACGTCCGTCCTTCGCTGTCGAGGACGGGGCATCCCCCGAGGTAGGCTGCGACCGGCGTCGCGGCGATCGTGGCGGACATCACGACGATCCTGAGGTCGGGACGGACCTCCTGCTGGACGCGGCGGACCATCGCCAGTGCCAGGTCGCTGTTGAGGCTCCGCTCGTGGAACTCGTCGAACAGGACGGCATCGATCCCTTCGAGGAACGGGTCGTCCTGGAGCCTTCGGAGCAGGATCCCCTCGGTGACGATGAGGATCTTCGTCTCACGGCTCGCCTGCTCGTCGAACCGGACCTGGTAGCCGACCTCAGCTCCCAGCCGGACGTTCCGTTCGGCGGCGATCCGGCGGGCGGTGGCACGGGCCGCGATCCGCCGCGGCTCGAGCATCACGATCCGCCCGCGCGGCGCGAGCCTGGCGTCGAGGAGAGCGGGAGGGACGCGCGTGCTTTTTCCCGCGCCGGTCGGGGCGCGGAGCACGAGCGAGTTCGTCTCCTTGAGCGTGGAGACGATCCGGGGGAGAACCTCGTCGATCGGGAGCGGTGTCAGCACCCGACGAGGTGTAGCGTCACAGGCTGATCCGTCCAACCGAGGCCCGGTCGAGTCGAACGGATTCCCACGGAGCTGTCTGGCTGAAGAGCGGTTTCCAAACCCTTCTTGCCACAGAGAGCACAGAGAACTCAGAGAGAACTCTGTGTTCTCTGTGACCTCCGTGGCAAATCTCCGTCACGACCAGGCAACGACCATCGCGGTGTCTTGAAACGGCTTCCAAACCAGGCGATCTCAAGCCGCTTCCCGTTCGGCGGCCGGGGCCGGGGCGTTGCGGACCTGTTCGCGTCCGCGGCCCATCTTCCCCTTGCGCTGGTACTCGATGAAGTTCAGGAGCGTCGCCAGTTCGATCGGGATGACGCCGTCGCACTCGTCGGCGAGAAGGCCGCGCGTCTCGTCGAGCGGCTTGTGCTCGCGGAACAGGAGGCGGTGAGCCCGCTTGACGAGGCCGATCGTCTCGCGGCTGATGCCGGCACGCTGCATCCCGACGATGTTGACCGTCTTGATCTCGGGATTGTCGCTGCCGGCGGCGAGCATGAACGGCGGAATGTCGTTCGGGACGCGGCAGCCGCCGCTCACGAAGGCGAGCGTGCCGATCGTCGAGAAGTGATGGACGACGGTGTTCCCCGAGACGATCGCCTTGTCCTGGACGTGAACGTGCCCGCCGAGAAGCACGCCGTTCACGAGGATCGTGTCGTTGAAGATGTGGCAGTTGTGAGCCACATGGGCGTTCGACATCAGGAGGTTGCGGTGCCCGATGCGGGTGACCCCATCCTCCTTGTCTGCGCCGCGGTTGACCGTCACCCCTTCGCGGAACTGGTTGTCGTCCCCGATTTCGACGCGGGTGTTCGAGTTGTGGTACGTCTTGTCCTGCGGCTCGCCGCCGATGACCGTGTTCGGCCAGAAGTGGTTCCGCTCGCCGATCGTGGTGTGGCCCGTGATGACCACGTGGCTGTCGAGACGGCAGCCGTCCCCAAGGACGGCGTGGGGGCCGACCAGGCAGAACGGTCCGATGTACACATCCCGTCCGATCCGAGCCCTCGGATCGATCTGCGAGAGTGGCGAAACGTAGGTTGCCATGCCTGACATCCTGTCTTGCGACGAAGAACCTGGAGCGCCCCGGTTCGTCAGGATTACTTCAGTGAATCCCGCGAGACCGATATGCATCAGGTCTCTTCGTCCTCTCCTGTCACTTGGTTACAACGATTCTCCCGATTTTGCCGAAGAAGAGACTTTGTGTCTCGACCTGTTCCCCATGGCCCCCAGCTCACGCGGCGGCGGCGGTCGATTCTGCCGAAGTCCGGAGAAGCTGCCGAACGACCTCCTGGTTGGTGTGGTGCCCCGAGCGGTCCGCTCGAAAATCGCCCGCCAGATCGCAGCCGATCAGGGCGAAATCGCCGAGGCAGTCGAGGAGCTTGTGCCGGGCACATTCGTCCGGAGCACGAAGCCGGTTCTCAATCACCCCGTCTCTTCCGAAGACGAGGATGTTCCGCGGCGTGGCCCGCAGGCCGATCCCCTGAGACTGCAGCGCCCGGACCTCCTCCTCGAGGACGAACGTCCGGGCGAACGCGATCTGGTCAAGGAACGTCTCTGGGCTGATGACCGCCGAAAAGTGCTGGGCCGGGATCGCCGGATGGTTGTAGTCGAGCGAGTAGCTGACGCGGTACGCCCCGTCGCGGGTCGGAGCGATCGACACCCGGCTGCCGGATTGCTCCTCGACAACCAGCGTCCGGTCGACGCTGTGGCAGCGGCGCGGGGCCGACTGGGCTTCAAGACCCGCTTCCCAGAGGGCGTCCGCAAGAAACAGGGCGGAGCCGTCCCCGCCGGGGGGCTCGGGGGCGTCGATCTGGATGAGCGTGTTGTCGATCTGCAGGCCGGCGAGCGCCGCCATGACGTGCTCGGTCATCTGCACGGACGTTCCGCCCGCCGCGATGGCGGTCCGCCGCGGGAGACGGATCACATGCTCGATCGTGGCGGGGATCCGCACCGGCTCGGCGAGATCGATCCGCTCGAAGACGATGCCATGGTCTTCGGGAGCCGGAAGAAAGGTCAGCGTGACATCGGCCCCACCGAAGAGACCGAACCCACGGACAACGGCGGGACGGCGGATGGTGCGTTGTGATCGGG
>JAEYWB010000937.1 GCA_023429275.1 Planctomycetota bacterium | reverse complement strand
GATGGCAGCCGACGACTCGCATAAGGAGGCCGCACTCACTCCGGATGAGTGCGTTGCCGCCTCTGGTCTGTCAGCGCGTGAAGTCGCGGTCGGAAAGACGGCGATCTCGGATCGTGCGACGACGGTCGGCTTCAAGGTCGAGCGGGTCTTCATCCCGACTGGCAGTCAGCCCCCCGGCACGGAGCTTCCGATTGGACTCGTCGCGAAGCCTCTCAAGGAGGGAAGCGTCCCGTTCAGCATTCTGTTGATGGGCGACATCCCCGGCACGTTGCGTCGCGTCGGCATTTCGCAGCCCGAGGAGCATTTCGTCGGCCGGCACGTCGAAGTCCGGGGGAAGGTCAGAAAATACCCGGCCTCTCCTGGCGTTGTTGGAGCCCGACCGACCTATCAGGTTTGGGTTGAGAACCTCAGCGACTTCCAGGTCGTCCAGTAGCTCTGTCGGGCTCTCGAACCATCCCTCGGCACAGCACCATGAACGCTCGATGCTCGGATTCCTGCCCGGGCTTCTGGTCGCTCTGTTGATGGATCCTTCCGTAGATGAGGCTCGGAGAATCTCGATGCCAGCAAATTCAAGGGATCCGCCGACAGTTCGCCGTTCCAAGTAGGTGATCACTGACCAGGCAGATTCGAGTCCTCGACCGGGGAGCCTTTGAATGCCTCGAGCGAGTGGTTCGAGGCCATTTTCCCGTCGGTGCGATACGGCAGCGCAGGCCTCGTGCTGCGATTCCGGTTGTGCCATTCACCAGGATCAGGAGAACGACGATGTTTCGACTTGCCGTAGTGTTCGTGCTCTCACTCCTTGCGTTCAACATTGGCGTGCTGGCCTCATCGCTCTCCGTGGATGATTTCCGCGGGGCCCTCGACACCAGCAAATGCAAGGACTGCGAAGAAGGCTCCGTAGTGTACTACGAGTGTCATCACTGGAATCCGAACAACCAGGGGCTGTCTGTGGCCTGCAAGGATTCGGCCTGTATCGAGGACGTCACCTACTTTGCGAAGTGCACTCCAAAGGAGCCGTCGGAGACGAGCAACTGTACAATGGAATTGCTCGTCTCTCTGTCTCTCACCCAGCAGGTCCGCGTGCTGGACCCCGGCGACCCTCGACTGCAGTGCGGAACGGACCCGGGCGAGGACACGTCAACGTGGCCGAGAGTGCCGGGCATCCCGCCCAACGGAGACTGTTTCCAGCGCAACTCGGCCGGCAAGTGCTTTATCCCGAGTTGTCCCGGGAATGACGTCGACATGATTGACGGAGTCGCTCCCGACCCGACGCGGACCTTCAATCGTCACGTGTGCGTCTGGTAGCCGTTCGCCGGCCTGAATTGCATGCACGTCATGTCGAGTTTCGACGCATGCCGGCGGAGGGACAGGCCGGGTGAGAGGCTCTCGCCGAGATGTACCACGGGTGCGATGCGTTCCTTGAGACTTCGCAAACCAGAATGACGAGGATGACCATGTCCCGAACTTTTGCGACGCTCGCGATCACCCTTCTTACCTTCAACATCGGCGTCATGTCAGCGCCTCTCTCCGTAGATGGCGTCCGCGGAGCGCTCGACACGACCAAGTGCAAGGACTGCGAGGAGGGGTCCTTGCCGGTCTCCGAGTGTCATCACTGGAATCCGAATATTCCGGATCCGAACAACCCCGGACAGAATCTGCCGGTGGCGTGCAAGAACTCCGCCTGCATAGAGGACGTCATCTACTTCGCGAAATGCGCGACGAAGCTGCCGTCCGAGACCAGCAACTGCACGATGGAGTTGATGAACGCGCTGTCCACCACGCAGCAGGCCCGCGTGCTGAACGCTGGCGATCCCCGTCTGGCATGTGGCATGGACCCGGGCGAGGACACCTCAACCTGGCCGCGGGCCCCGGGCCTCCCGCCCAACGGGGACTGTTTCCAGCGCAACTGGAACGGAAAGTGTTTCATTCCAAGCTGTCCTGGGAACGACGTCGACATGATCGACGGCGTGGCCCCCGATCCGACCCGGACATTCAATCGTCACGTCTGCGTCTGGTAGCGGTTCCCCGGTCGTGAGACGACGTCCCCCTCAGAACCGCCTGAACCCGCAGGAGGGTTCTTCGAGGGAAGAGTCGTTGATGAGCGGTCCTGTTTGAGTTCCCGACTTTCTGTTTAAAGGCGGTCAACGTGAAGGTCTGTGCCTGGGTTTTGCAATCCTGCTTGGTCTTCTGGTGTGTCGGTGCCTGCGTGCAGGGAGCCGCTCCCGAGGAACCCGGCCAGATGCTGACTCGTCTCAAGTCCTACGACTCCGTGTTCCTCGACGGGGTGACGATCGCGGGGGACGTCAAGTCGTCGGCTTCTTCGAAACCGGGCCGGAAAGTGGAATTCTCCGCCGATCGGTCCCGATGCGTTCTGAGAGAAACAGGGCTTCCGCCGAGTTACGCCGCCGCCGACACCAAGGTGACCTTTGAGGCCGATCGAACGTATGACGAATCCGGCAACCTGACGTTGCTCATGGAGGATCGCGTCGAGCACATCTTCGAGCCTGCCCGGTGCTCGCGGATGAACATTTACGTCGAGTACGTCATCTCACCCTCCGGAGAAGTCATTCGGCAGTCCGACAAGCTTCAGCGCGTCGTGATCTATCCGCCGCAGGAGATCGCGCTCCTGATCCCGAAGGTTCGGATCCTCTGGACGCTGGGCCGCGGCTTTGGAGCGTTCCTCGACGAGGTGACGTCCGTGGAAACCGGAGAGGACGGTCTGCTGAGTATCAAGGCCGTGGGACGGACCATGAGCGGTGCGTCCGGAACCTGGACGCTTTCGGTCGATCCGGCGCAGGCCGACCTCGTGCGGTCGGCGAAGTGGTCTCCACGCGGTGAGTCGACGCCCTTCCTGGAGATCGAGACGGCTGGGACGCGGCTCTCGGGAACGCTTCCACATCCGGAAAGTGGAACGTTCAAGTTTGACATGTCCGGGACGCCTGTTACCTACTCGGTCTCTTTCTCGGGCGTTTCGCAGAAGTTCGACTCCGAGTTCTACGCGGCCATCGACAAGAGGCTGTCAGGCGACTACGCGCCGAACACGAACGTGCATGACCGGCGGACGACGCCGGAGACTTACTACTTCGTGAATCCGAAAGGAAAGACCGGACCGTCCCGCCCCGAGTCGGTCCCCCCGTCGACTGCCGCGCTCGGTGGCGGCAACCGCCGCCGGTGGATCGTTTGGGGCAATCTCTCGATTCTGGCAGTGTTCGGGACCCTCTATTGGTTGCGCAGACTCTGGACCGCCTCGCGAGAAAACGGGCGCGTCCCCTGATCCCGCGGATCCGCACCCGTGCTCGTGGCGCTCAAGCAAAGAGGATGTTTGATGAACGGGACCGGCTGCAGCCACCAGCGATTGGCTTTGTGGCTCAATCTCATCCTCGGGACGCTGGCCGTCTCGGGCGCGGTCCTGATCTTTCTTGCCGGGTGGCGACAGCGGGGGCTCAGTGCCCATCCGGTCCCCGCAACGCCGATTCCCAGCGTCGACGTCCGCTGTGGGCCGAACAGCCTGCGGACGGCATCACTCCGTCTGGGCATCCCCTTTCCGTCGGATGAGATGCTGGCGATTCCGGTCCATCCGGCCCTGGGTGCGTCAATCGGCGATCTCAAGGGGGCGGCAATTCGCCAGGGACTTGAAGCGACATCGACGACGATCGGCTTCGACCACCTGAAGAACCACCGCGGGACCGCAATCCTGCTCATCAACAATAACCATTTCGTGGCGGTCGATCCGCGCGAGAGTTCTCCGCCCGACGGGGATCGCAAGCTGCGTGTCTACGACCCGGGAAAGCTGGCGGTCTGGTGGAGCCGGACGGAACTGGAGAAGGCGTGGCAGGGGGAGACGCTGCTGCTGTCTCGAGAGCACTCGGACGCTCCCGCCCCCGGCGACGAAGCGATCGTCTGGGACCACTGTTGGAAGGACGCCGGCCTTGTCGACGACCCCGACGCCGCACAGTTCCAGTTCCCGGTCACCAACGGGGGATCGACCCCCCTGGAGATCGGCATCGACGGGACGAGCTGCAACTGCACTTCGGCCAAGGTCTCGCCCGAGCGGCTCCTGCCCGGAGAGTCGGGAGTCGTGACCGCCGCCGTGAGCCTGATCCGACAGCCCGGTCATTTCTCGGAGACCGTCCGGGTCAGGAGCAGTGATCCCGGGGCCCCGCTCACGGAGCTGGTGCTGAGCGGATCGTCCCTCAATAACGTCGTCTCCGCACGGAGCGTCCATTTCGGATCGATCTATCCCGGCGAGGAGGCGGTCAAACACCTGTTGATCTCGGATCGAGGGGATGGACGGCTCGAGGTCGCCTCCGCGGAATGGCTTCCCCAGGTGGCGCCGACGGTGCTTCCTTCCGTCGCCGCTATGGTCAAGACGACGCGCGTCCGACCGGGAGACAAATGGAACGGACGGATTTCCCCCGCGCTTCGGCCCTCACCGGACGACTCCGTCGTGGAGATCGCGGTTCGGGCGGCGGAGGAATCCATTGACGGCAAGTTCGCTGGGCAGATCGAGATCGTCACCAACCTCCCCGCCCCGTGGACCCGCTTCACCGTCCTGGCCGAAGGGATCGTCGCTTCGCCCCTGGCGGCCGAGCCGGCCGCGCTGACGGTTTCGGCCCGCGTCCCGGGATCGGAGACGCAGCGCATCACGATCTCTCACAAGTCGGGAAAGGAAGTCACACTCGCGCGGGTGTCCGCGAAAGGAGAGCTGCCGCTGGAAGTTCAGATCATTGAGGAGGCCGGAGCCCGCGCGGTGGTCGAAGTCCGTTGTGAGCACCCCGAGACCAAGCGGACAATGACCGGCGTCGTGGCCTGCGAACTGGACTCCGGCGGAACTATCGACGTTCCGGTCATCTTCATCCCAGTCTCCCAGCCGTAGTCGGTCCTTGTCTCTCTCCGGGTTGCCTTCCGCCGCCGTCGTTGACTCCGCTCTCCCTGACGGAGACGTCTCGTCCACGGGCAACGCCGTCCCCGGGCACCGGCTGTGCCAATGGGCGGCCCTCTGGATCGGTGTCCTCCACGCCCTCCTGCTCGCGCGGTCGGCGGTGCTTCATTCGCCGGTCGAAGACGAGGTCGGACATTTCGTGGCGGGTCTTGCGCATTGGGATTCCGGCCGGTTCGACCTCTACGCCGTGAACCCTCCGCTCGTCCGGATGTTGGCGACGCTGCCGGTCTGGCTGGCGGGTGTGACGGCTCCCCCTTCGGACCCGCTCCCGCTCGAGGAGCGGCAGGAGTTCGATTTGGGAGAGGCGTTCCTGCGGAGCCGCCAGTCCGACTTTCTGTGGTGGTACGCGGTCGCGCGGTGGACGGTCATCCCTCTCTCCCTCGTCGGGGCCGCAGTCTGCTACCGGTGGGCATCGGAACTGAACGGGCCGCCAGCGGGCCTGGCGGCGCTGTCGCTGTGGTGTTTCGATCCGAACATTCTCGGGTACGGGCCGCTCGTCCCGACCGACGTCGGCGCGACGG
>JAEYWB010000235.1 GCA_023429275.1 Planctomycetota bacterium | reverse complement strand
GGTTCAATGTCCTCAATCTCGACCTCCGCGAAGGGCAGAAGTTCGCGCTGACTCTCTTCGGACAGGATGCCGACGCGATCAACGGACCTCATCGGGCCCACGGCGAAGTGTACAGCTTCAGCATCGTCTCGCCGGAGGACCTGCTCGCCCGCCTGTACGACAAGGAGCTCAACCTTCGGCTCCGCTTCGAGCAGATCATCGAAGAGACCCAGCGGCTGCGGGACGACCTCGACAAGCACCTCCAGAAAGCCCAACAGCGGGAGGGGCTTCGCGGGATGCCCTCGACCGACCCGGCCGGGAAGGAGACGCTCGCCCAGCTCGAGATCGACGTGCGGGCTTGTGCCGAGCGGATGCTGCTTCTTGAGCGGAAGAACCACACCGAGTGCCGCTCGATCGAGCTGGCCTTCCGCGACATCCGCGAGGAGATGGTCAACAACCGGGTCGACACCGCGAGCCTCCTGGAACGGATCGACGACGGCATCCTCGCCCCTTTCACGACCCTGAACAGCCAGAGCTACCCGGCCCTCGACGAGCACCTCGGGATCTTTCGCCTGCAGGAGGAACGGAAGCAGGACCCCCGAAGCGAGATGGAGATTTCGCTTCGGGAGCTCGACGGGATGCTCGAACGGATGAAGCAGGTCCTGTCGGTCATGCAGCGCCGCGAGACGGTCAACGAGCTCATCAAGAGCCTGCAGGACATCCTGGACCGCCAGAAGAAGATCCGGGACGAAACGATCAAGCAGCAGCAGCGCGAGGCGTTCGAGAAGCTGGGACTTCCGTAAGAGGATATCCTGGCGGCGACCAGGCATCCCCGGCCGCAGCCGACATAGGCCTGCCGCAAGAATCAGACGCAAACGTTCGAACGGGACGCTGGCGAGTGCCGGCCAACCTGATGGGCGTCTGAGAACTCATGACCTGACGATGTCTGCCCGGCGGTCTACTCCGACCGGGTCTTCGTCATCATGATCTTGTTCCCCTTGGCGTTGTAATCGACGCTCGACATGTAGTGATGAATGAGCATCACGCCGCGGCCGCTCGAGCGTTCGAGATTCTCCTCGAGCGTCGGATCGGGAAGGTCCGAGGGGTCGAAGCCCTTTCCCTGGTCCTCGATCGAAACCTTGACGAGGTTGTCTCCCACTTCCCAGGAGATGAAGACGAACTTCTCCGGGTCCATCCCGTTGCCATGCTTGATGGCATTGACCAGGGCCTCTTCCAGCGCCAGGCGGACGCTGAAACAGTCCTTCATCGGATAGCCGCGCTCCTCCAATGCGCCCACGATCCGCTCCTGGACTTCAAGTCCGGCGGATGAGTCGCTGGGGATCTTCACATCATGTCGCGTAACCGCCGACATTTCGCCTCGGTTGGGTTCGTCGCAGCCCGCAACTCCCCCCCACTCAAAATTATGATTGGAAGCCAAACTAAATGCCGGCGAGCGCCTGCTCCTGGTCCGTCTTGATCTCCAGCACCTTGTTGAGCTTGGTGATGGTGAAGACCTCGAGGATCTCGGGGCGAATATTGCACAGCCGCAGCTTGCCCTTGGCCGTCTTCACCTTGTTGTTCATGGTGATGAGCTTGCCCAGGGCGGCGCTGGAGAGGTACTCGACATTCGCAAAGTCGAGGACGATCTTCTTGCGGCCATCCTCGTCCACCAGACCGAACATCTGGTTGCCGATCATCTGGATGTTGTTTTCGTCGAGAATCTTCTTGTCGAGAAAACGGGCGATCGTCACATCCCCGACTTCCTCGATATCCAGCCGACGTTGCCCCGCAGCCATAGTCCTGCCTGTCTTTCCTGTTCCGGTCGGGAGATGGGTGGAATGACCTCTCACGCCGACCGGTTCGAATTTCTGGGTCCCGCCAGCGCGATCCCCGCAGAGCCGACGCCTGATCTTCATTCTGGAATGCGGGGATGTCAAGCGAAGAAAGGGACTTGCGCCGAGAGGCGGCCGATCCGGCGCCCGAACTTTCCGATGACGCATTCCCGGCGGCCGATTCCGCATCCGGCCCATTCCGCGTACGATGGAGGCTGACGAGAGACGACCCGAAGTCCGGAGCGAGAGAGAACCGTGCCTGCCCCCCACGAGATCTATGACGAAGCGATCAAGCTGAAGGATGCCGGCAACCTCGCCGGAGCGGTGGAAAAACTCCGGGAAGTCCTGGCGATCGATCCCAACCACGTCGAGACCCACTCCGCCCTCGCCGTCTACCTCCAGCGGCTAGGCCAGCCCGACGAAGCGATCGCCCACGCCCGCAAGGTGGTCGAGATCGCCCCCAACGACACGTTTTCCTACACGCAGCTCTCCGTCATCTACATGCGCTGCGGCAAGATCCTCGAAGCCGAAGACGCCAAAGCCCGTGCCCACATGATGTCGGGGCACAAGCACTAGCCAGGGCATCCGCCCTGGACCCGGTGGCCGCAGGGGCGACGGGTTGCGCAAAGGCCCCGCAGCCGGCGGGAGCGACCCTGGACGAATTGGGATTCAGCGTCTTGTGACCTCGACGGAGGACCGATGCCGACCGCCGAGCAATACCTGAAGCCGGAAGTGATCCAGTCAGTCGCCCGGCTCGATCTGCGGGCGAAGTTCATCGTCGAAGGCTTCCTTAGCGGTCTGCATGCCTCGCCGTTTCACGGCTTCAGCGTCGAGTTCAGCGAGCACCGCCGGTACACCCAGGGGGACGACCTCAAGGACATCGACTGGCTCGTCTATGCCAAGACCGACCGGTACTACGTCAAGAAGTACCAGGCCGAGACGAACATCACCGGCTACCTGCTGATGGACCTCTCGGAGAGCATGGCCTACACGTACCGCCAGCAGCTCTCGAAGTTCGAGTACTCGATCTGTCTCGCGGCCGCCCTCGCCTACCTGATGATCCACCAGCAGGACCCGGTCGGCGTCGTGACCTTCGACGAGAAGATCCGCGCCAGCCTTCCCGCCCGGAGCAAGCGGACACAGCTTGCCAACATCCTCTCGCTGCTCGCGAAGGCGAAGCCGACCGGGCCGACCGAGATCGCCCGCAACCTGCGGCAGGTCGCCGCCATGGTCCGGCACAAGAGCCTCATGATGCTCTTTTCGGACCTGCTGACCGACCCGCAGCCGGTGATCGACGCGATCCGGCTGCTCAGGTACGCGGGGCATGACGTGATCGTGTTCCACGTCCTCGACGAAGCGGAGGTCCACTTTCCCTTCTCGGGAATGCTCGACCTGCGGGACCCCGAGACGAACGAGACGATGGTCGTTGACGCCCAGGGGATCCAGGCGGATTACCTCGAGGAGCTGCGGAAGATGCGGGCTCTCTATAAGAAGGAGCTTCGGACCGCTGGAGCGGACTTCGTCGAGATTGACACGAGCATGCGGTTCGACAAGGCCCTGGTCGAGTATCTGTCGCAGCGGCGGGCACGGTTCTGAGCGGGCGGAGGACTCGGTTCTGCCGGCAGGGTCCGCTGCGGCGCCAATTTCGGGGCGACCGCATTTTCTGGCCCAGGCCGGCGGAGCCTTGGATTCTCCCCACGGTCCACCCCCGTCCAGATGGAATTTCCCGGAAGAGAGTGGGAATAATTGACACCCTGGCCCGGTCACACTGATGGGAGAGCAGGCCCGATGGAATCGGCGGGAGCGCAGCGGCTTCGGACATTGGTTGCCGACCACTATGCGGCTGTCTACCGCTACGCCTACCGGCTCTGTGGAAATGCCGTTGATGCCGAGGATGTCACCCAGCAGGCCTTCCTTCGGGCCCAGCGATCGATCGACCAGCTGCGGGACGCCGATCGGGCGGATCGCTGGCTGCTCAGGATTGCCCGGAACGAGTTCCTGCGGAGCCGCGCGGCGCGGAGTTTCTCTTCCCCCCTGGTGACAGACCCGCCGACGTCGGGGGGGATTGGAGTAAGGCCGGAGGCGGGAGCCGCGATCGAGCAGGTGGAGTCCGTCCAGCACGCGATCGGCTCCCTTCCGGACGACTACCGTCTTCCCGTCCTGCTGTTCTATTTCGAGGAATTGAGCTATCGCGAAATCGCCGCGGAGCTGAACATCCCGATCGGAACCGTGATGAGCCGGCTCTCCCGCGCGAAATCGCACCTCCGTGAGCAGTTCGAGCGGGAAGGGGCGGTCGATCCCGCGTCACCCCAGTCACCTCCATCCCCTGCGTTGCGGCCTCCTTCGAGACCCTGAACACCCGTCCCCACCTCCGAACGGCCCGAAGCCGCCCGACGACCTCCGCATGAATTGTCGTGAAGCCCAGCAGATCTTCGACCTCGTCCCGGCCATCCGGCTGCAGGATGGCGGGGGGGTGAGCGCGGAGAGGGGCCTGCCGGACGGCGCGGAGTGGGCGGAGTTCCGCGAACACATCCGCGAGTGCGGTCTCTGCCGGGTCGCCTACGACGCCCGGCGGGTCGAGGACGCGGTGGCGAGAACGTCTCTCCTGGACGTTCCGGTTCCAGCCGGTCTCGAGGACCGGCTGCTTGCGGCGCTCGACCAGAATCGACGGTCGACCGTGGCCGCGGGACGCTGGCGGCGGATCGGCCGAAGACTCGCCGGTCTGGCCGCGGTCTGCCTCGTCGGGGTTTCGACCTGGGCCTGGTGGAGCGGAGGCCGGGTTTCGCTCGAGCAGGTGCGGCAGCGGGTCAATGCCCGCGTCCTGGAATCGCCGCGCCAGTTCGACGACCTGCCGATTGTCGAATCGATGGCGGGCCTGGTCCCCGGGTGGGAATGGCGAGCCCTCGTGCGGGACGAACCGGGGCGGGGACTCGATCTGGACTCTCGCCCCGGGCTCGACGCCTGCATCTTCCGGTTTGTCGACAGCACGACACGTGTTCAGGGCTATCTCGTCGTTCTTCCAAGGCGGCTGCTGAAGTCCCCCCCCGCCAACGGCCTCCCGTCGGGCGTCCAGTACCTGCCGCTCCCCTCCTCCGTGTGGATCTCGGGCGAACACGTTTACCTGTGTGTCGCCCAGCAGGGCGACCTCTCGCGACTGCTTCGCTCGCTCTACGGGACCGCTGCCTAGGTTCGCATGGAGTCGCAGGCTGCGGACCGACGGCCTGACTAAAAAAGA
>JAEYWB010000934.1 GCA_023429275.1 Planctomycetota bacterium | reverse complement strand
GACTCGAAGTCGGTGGTCGATGTCGTGGATTCGCTGGTGGAAGAACTCGACACGACGCCGGAGAACACTCAAAGGGAGCTGCTGAGCCGGACGCTCGATCGCGTCGCCGAGCTCCGCAAGAGCGGGAAGAATGAGGACGCCGATCGGCTCGAGGCGAGTCTGCGTGAGCTCTACCGCGACGACCCTGAGGCCCTGCGGCGTCTTGGCGACATGTGAGCGTCGCTCGGCGGGGGGCTTTGGCTCAGGGGCGGGCGTCCGCGAAACTGGCTCGAGGGCTGACGGCCAGTTCATTGAGACCCGGAAAAGCAAAAACGCCGCCGGAGAGGTCTCCGGCGGCGCTGAGGACTGCTTTGTCGTCAGCCGATATTACGGCTTCGGAGCTTCAGCAACCGGTGCGTCGCAAGCGATGGCGCACTGGTCGTTGTCGCACTCGTCAGCCTGGTCGACGAAGCTCGAGCCGCGGGTGTAGGCCTTGACTCCGGCACCACCCTGGTTCTTGACGGCGAGGAAGCCGGAGAACGCGTAGCTCTGGTTGAGGTTACCGATGGCGTCACCGACGTCATTCAGTTCCTGAACCACAGCGTGCTGGAGTTCGCTGAGGCCGACGATCATGCCGATGACGAGAATCGTGGCGACGAGGACGAGTTCGGCCGAAATGATGAAGCCGGCTTCGTCACGCAGAAGGGCGCGCAACATAGGTGAAAGTTCCTTTCCCAAAGTTTTCGAGAATCTGAGATCTTTTGGATGGTCCGACTCCGGTGTTCCGGAGCCCGGATGAGGTCTGATCCACCTCAGCCGGAAGGACACAAACCCAGCCCGCTAAAGCCGGGGCGGCACACGAGTGCCAGCGTCTTGCAAGACAGTGATGTTGCTTTGCAGCAACCGCGCCGAACGGCCGGAGCAAGCGGTAGAAGTGGCGCGCCCGGCGCCGTCCGCCGCGGGAATCTCCCCTGGCTCAGCAGCAGAATTCCGTGAAACTCCCAAGTCGGGGCCACTTGCGAGCTGCTTCATCGCGGCACGTCGTCGTCGCGGAAAACGTGCGTGGACGTCTTAGATCCATAGCGCGGGCGTCTCGGCTCTGTTCAGAGTTCTTGTCGCCGGCATGCAGCCCCCGCCGGCCGCTCGCCTTGTTGCCCGTCGACGGTGACCCTTCTTGATATTCCGACTGTGCCGATTGTAGTGATTAGGCGATGCAGTCTCACGACTTGGGTCGTCTGGGTTGTATGGGTCGCTCCGGCGCAAGAAACCCGGAAAGAACTGGTAGGCTGGCGTAAACGCATTGGGAAGAGACATTTACGGAGCGGAGGAGTGTCAAAAACGCTTGACATCCTGGCAAGGCTTGTTGTTGGGTTTGGACGGGCACGGTAGCCTGCGCAACATGGGATGATTCTGCCGGTGGTCGCGTGTGCGACGGCGGGCAGAACTCATTGCCCAGGGAGAAACCGCCGTTCGCCCGACTTCGACCTGAGGATGGCCGATAAGTGGTGCGGGCGACCTAAGGGGGAAGAGTCCGTAATGACAACACACCGCGTCTCACTCCATACCGGCATTGCTTCATGGAGGAAGCGGATCGTCACGGGACTGTTGACGCTGGGATTGGCCGGAACGAGCTCGTGGGGCGCCGAGCCCGCAGCGACCGGCCTGTTTCCTACCCGGACGCCGCGTGATCTTGGAGAAGAAGAATTCGAGAGCCTCTCGGGTGAGTGGGCCGCCTGGGCGGCAGATGCCGCCGGCGAGGTCTCAAAGTTCTACCTGGCGCAGGATGCCGCGGCGCGGCAGACTGCCCTCGAGAACGTGAAGATCAAGCTGGGGACGCTCGAGACGGCTCTGGCCGACGCCAAGTACGCCTCGATCCGCGCTCCTCTCAGCCGGCTGTACAGTCGGTTGAGCCGCCGCGTGCGGATCGCCGAAGCGGTCATCGCAACCTCGCAGCAGGACCTGTCGAAGCACCGCGGAGCGAAGCTGGACGCGGCAAGCGCAGAGCTCGCCCGTCGCGTCGCCGATGTCCGCTCGATGCTGAAGGGCATTCCGTCCGGAGACGCCTGGCTGCCGTTCGTCCACGCTGATGAACTGCAGGGAGTCGCCGAGAAGAAGGACGAGTCCCGCGCCGCGCTCGACCTCCTCGCGCAGACCCAGGCGAACCTCGCCAACCGCGACTCGCTCCCTGCCGACCAGAAGGACTTCCTGGCGAAGCCCGCCTTCCGGAAGCTGGAAGATGCGGTGAGCGGCATGATTTCCGCCATCGAACTCCCGTCGGGCGATGCCGCCTCCGGAGGTTTGAACCAGGCCCTCGCGAAGTTCGTCAGCGCGATCGAGGACTACGAAGAACACCGCTCGGAAGCCAGCACGGAATCGATCCGCAACGCCTACCTGCTCGTTTCACAGCAGGCCGCGGACGACGGCAAGCTGCTCACCGAGGCGATGCGCCAGTCGTACTTCAACTACAACCTGCGGGCCTTCGCCGGCGAAGGGATCCTGCAGCGGATGTACGGCGACTCCCGCAGCGAAAGCTCCTGGATCAACGACCGGGTCATGGAAGCCCGCGTCACCGGGATTTCGTGCACGAATTCGACCGTGACCGTCGACGTCGTTCCGAGCGGAGGTGACGCGCGGTTCAACCTCCTGGTTCAGGGGAACGTCACCGTCAACAGCACGGCGGGGACGCACCAGGCGACGATCGCCTCGGTCGGTCATCACACGTTTTCGGCCCAGAAGCAGATCTGGACCGACGGGCACACCTTCGGCTCCGCGCCAGCGAGCGTCCAGGTGAGCGCCAACACGCAGATCACCGGTGCTTCGACGAAGGCGGACTGGATCCCGATCGTCCGCCGGGTCGCCCGGAACATCGCCCTGAATGAGGCGAACTCCCGTCGCGGCCAGGCGAACTCGCTTGCCGCCGACAAGATCCGCAGCCAGGTGGGGCCGCGGCTCAACAAGGAGGTCGCCAGCAAGTTCGACGCGGCTCCGATGGAGCTCGAGACCCGGATCTACGGACCTCTCCGTGAGCTCGGCGTTTATCCCGACGCGATGTCCCTCAGCTCGACCGACACGGTGATCGACCTGCGGGCCCGGGTCATGAACCCGGACGAGGTCGGCGCGAACAAGCCCGCTCCTGGAGCGACGGCGTATCGCGACGAGATGCTCCTGCAGATCCACGAGAGCCTGCTGAACAACGCGATGGAGCGGGTGCGGCTTCACGGCAAGACCCTCACCGAAACGGAGGTGCAGGACCTGCTGCGAAACCGCTTCAAGAAGCTTCTCGGCGACAAGTTCCAGCCCCCGCCGAAGAAGGCTGCCGACCCGAACGAGCCGGCACGCAAGGAAATCACCTTCGTCTTTGACGAACAGGACCCGGTCCGGTTCATCATCGAAGGGGGATTCATCCGCCTTCAGCTTCAGACCGGCATGAAGCGCGTCAACGATGAAGGGCAGGAGGAGATCCTCGAGCCGCAGCAGATCACGATCCCGTTGAAGTTTACGGTTGTCGGCAATGACATCCGGATGGAGCGGGGAACGGTCGCCGTCAAGGTGATCCCGGGACGCACGGTCGAAAACCGCGGCCGGCAGATCGTGCAGGCGGGGGTCATGCGGCAGAACATCGAACGCCTGTTCGAGCCCCAGACCTTCAAGGGCTATGTCGACGTGGGCGACGCGAAGAAGATCCGCCTCTATACCCGTTCGATCGAATCGGAAGGGAGCTGGACCTCGGTCCGGTTGAAGTAGGGGACAAGCAGAGCGAGCTTTCGAGCCCGGCCCGTTTTCGAACGGGCCGGGCTTTTTCGTTGGTTGGGGAAGAGTGGGTAGTGGGCAGTGGGTAGTGGGTAGCAAGAGAAGAAGGCCCGTTTCCGGCTTTCCTACCCACTACCCACTACCTACCACCCACTACAATGTCCCCATGAACTATTTCGCGCACGCGATCCGCTACCTGGATCGCCCCTGGTTCGTGGCGGGGACGGCTGTTCCCGACTGGTTGTCAGTGGCCGACCGCTCCGTCCGGGTCCGTGCGCGGTTGCTCGAGCCTCTCGCGCCAACCTTCGAATCTCTCGAGGAGCGCGAGGTCGCCGCGGGAATCCTCCAGCACCTTCATGACGACCAGTGGTTCCATGGGACGCCGGGATTCGCCATCGCGACGGCGCGTCTCGGCTCGGAATTCCGGACTCTCTCGAGCGACCCGGACTTCCCCGCGAGCTTTCTCGGTCACGTTGTCATGGAGATGCTCCTTGACGTCGCCCTCATCCGGCGGCATCCCGCAGTGCTCGACCGCTATTACGACGCCCTCGACCAGGTCGACGGAAAGGTCATCCAGTCGGTCGTGAACCGCGCCGCGCGGACCCCGACCGAGAACCTGGCCCGGCTCGTCCCGCTGTTCGTCCAGGAGCGTTTCCTGGCCGACTACCCCAACCCGGAGCGGCTGCTGTTTCGCTTGAACCAGGTGATGCGGCGGGTCAAACTGCCCGGTCTCCCGGAGGGGGCTCTCCCCGTCCTCCGCGCGGGTGCCGATATCGTCGAAGAGCACTTCGACGAACTGCTCCCCGCGGATCTCTACCCCTGGCCCGACTCGGCGATCCCCAAATCGGCATCCCCGACACGGCTCGCCTGACAACGCATTGAGGACGCTCCAATGAAGTACGGCATGAATCTCCTCCTGTGGACCTCGGCGGTCGATGACTCCACCGCCCCGCTGCTGGAGAAGATCAAGGGATGGGGGTACGACGGCGTCGAGCTTCCCGTATTCGACATGACCCTCACCAACTACCAGGCGGTCGGAAAGCGGCTCAAGGAACTCGGCCTCGGTGCGACCGCGGTCACGGTCTGTACCGGCACCGAGAACCCGATCTCGCCCGACGCCCAGATCCGCGAGGCGGGCCTCGCCCGGCTCAAGAAGGCGATCGACATGGTCGCCGCCGCCGGCGCGACGCACCTGTGCGGCCCGATCCACTCCGCCCTCGGCGAATTTACCGGCAAGGGACGGACCGAAGACGAGTGGAAGTGGGGCAAGGAGATCCTCGCGAAGGCGGCCGACTACGCGAAGGCGAACAACGTCACGCTCGTCGTCGAGTACCTGAACCGCTTCGAGTGCTACTTCCTCAACTGTGCCGAGGACGCCGCCCGGTTTACCCGCGAGGTCGGCCACAGCCACCTCAAGATGATGTACGACACGTTCCACGCGAACATCGAAGAGAAGAACATCGGCGCCGCTGTGAAGGCCTGCCAGGACCAGATGGTCCACGTTCACATCTCCGAGAACGACCGTTCGACCCCGGGCGAAGGGGGCGTCAACTGGGACGCCAGTTTCCAGGCGATCAAGGACGCGAAGTACGACGGCTGGCTGATGATCGAAGCCTTCGGCCTTGCCCTCCCCGACCTCGCCGCCGCGACCCGCATCTGGCGGCGGATGTTCCCCTCGGAAGAACACCTCGCGACCAAGGGACTGGCGTTCATGAAGTCCCGGATGAAGTAGCCCTCTCGCTC
>JAEYWB010000624.1 GCA_023429275.1 Planctomycetota bacterium | reverse complement strand
AGGTAGTACCATTCGGGGCGGGCGGCGGAAAAGGCCTCGGCCGGGTTCGCGGGAGCGCTCAGCTCCGCCCCCTTCCACAAGGCCATTCCCATCACGACCGCCAGGACGGCAAAGCAGGCGACGGCATCCTTCAGGACCTGGTCCGGCCAGAAGGTGGTCTCCGGAGCCCGGTTCGGATCAGGGACGGTGATCCCGTGCCGGCGGAACGCCCAGATGTGGAGGGCGAGGAAGGCGACGAGCAGGGCCGGCAGGGCGACGACATGCATCGCGAAAAACCGAGTCAGCGTGTGGTGCCCGTACTCCGTCCCCCCCTGGGCCAGCTGCTGGATCTGCTGCCCGATGACCGGGGTCGACCCCATGATGTTGGTGGCGACCTTGGTCGAGTAGTACCCCTTCTGGTCCCACGGCAGGAGGTAGCCGGTCAGCCCCAGGCCGAGGACGATCTGCATCAGGATGAGGCCGAGCCAGAAGTTCACCTCGCGCGGGGCCTTGTACGCCCCGTCGATGATCACCTGGACCAGGTGAAGCGCCATCAGGACGACCATCGTCTGGGCGGCAAAGTGGTGAACCGCGCGGATCAGCCAGCCGAGGGTCATCTCGTGCTGGATGTAGTAGACGCTCTCCCACGCACCCCGGGCGTTCGCGCTGTAGGCGGTCATCAGCGCGAAGCCGGTGATCATCTGCAGCGTGAAGACGAAGACGAGGGTGCTCCCCCAGACGTACCGCCACCGCGCCCCGCCGGGAATCCGCTCGTAGAGCGCCTCGTGCATCAGCGCCTTGTAACCCGTGCGGCTGTCGAGCCAAGTGAGCAAGCTCTGAACCATGATGTCGAAGTCCTGTCGACGCTGAGAACCGGAGAGCGGAGGGAAACGGGCGGGCGCGGGCCGGGAAGCCGGATCAGGAAAGCGGGATCTTGTCGTGCTTTCCGGTCACGAAGTTCCGGAACTTGACCCACAGGACCCCGTTCTTGTTCTTGACCTCGAGGGAGTCGAGGTTCCTCGGGGGGATCTCGTTCGACCGCGTGCCGTCGAGGGCGAAGGCGCTGTCGTGGCACGGGCAGACGTACTTCTTCTGGTCGGCCTTGTAGTTGACGGTGCAGCCGAGATGCGGGCACTGCGAGTTGAAGCAGCTCACCTTGCCGTCCTCTTCCCGGCGGAGGAAGACGGAGCCGATCTCGGTATTGGGGAACTTGTTCCAGGCGTCCTGCAGGTCGGCGACGACCTTGAAGAGCTGCGGCGTGCCGTCTTCGGGAAGTTTGCTCTCGATGGCGGTCGGCAGGATGATGAAGCCTTCTTCATCGATCTTGGTGTCGGCGGCCCCGCCGCTTCCGGCCCCCTTCTTCTTTTTGAGAAGAGGGTGGAGGAAGAAGGCCCCTCCGATGCCGGCCGGCAGGATGGTGACGAGTCCGCCGAAGAGAACGGCCATCGCACCGCTCAGGAATCCGCGACGGGGGGTCTCCGTAGTTGCGACGGGAGCATGTGCCGAAGGTTTCGACATGGCAACATCCAAGGCGGGAAGTCAGGGCTTCGCAGGGAGCGAAACCGGAAGGACGAGGCTCGGCAAAGCAATCCCGAAAGCCGGACCTCTGATAGCAGTGTGAGTCGGACTTCGGCCACAGTCAATGAGGAGGCCCGGCCCGTCACGGCGGGAGAGGATCCAGGATTCAAGAGCCAGGATTCAAGAGCCAGGATTCAGGAGCCAGGAGTTAGGAGCCAGACAGACGAGACAGTACCGCTGGAATCAAGTATCGGGGACTTGGTGCTCTTCCCCGGATCCTGAATCCTGACACCTAATCCCTCTTCTGCTCCCGCAGCTTGTTCAGGAGCGCCCAGGTGTAGAGGCCGGTCGAGTGGCCATCGGACCACTTGATCTTGAGGGCGTAGTTGCCGCTGAACCCGATCTCGGCCGGGTGGACGTCGTCAGGAACAGTTGCGGGATCGAGATACCGCTCCCCCGTGAACTCGTCCACGCATCCCGCACACGGGCACTCGCACCGCAGGAACTTGAACGGGAAGCGGTCGACGGTGTTGTCGGGCCAGGAGACTTCGAGGATCCGCTGGTCTTTGAAGGCCTTGAGGCCGGTGGGGATGAGAGAGGACATGGGTGGGAGGGAGGTGCTAGGTGTTAGGTGCTAGGTGTTAGGTGTTTGAGTGAGCGCGGGACTGCCGCCGAGTCTGAGATCTGATGCCTGGCGCAGGACGGAGTGAAGACGAACTCGCAGCATCCGCGTCGTTTTCCTGCCTGACACCTGACACCTAGCGTCTCTTCTCTGACTCTACTGTTGCCGCCCCTTCGTCAGCTCCATGAACGCCGTTTCGAGGTTCACCTCTTCCTCGCGGAAGAGTTTCAGGCGGAAGCCGGCGTCGAGGAGGATGGTCGGGAGGAAACTGTAGTCGAGAACGTCCTTCTTGAGCGTCACGACGATCCGCGGGTTCCCGGCCTTGATGTCGACCGATTCAATTGCGTCGTGCTGGCCGATGAGCTTTGCCGCGTCGTCGGGACGCTCCGTCACCTCGACGTCAAGACGCAGCGACTGACGGGCCTGCGAGATGATGGAGGCGACGTTCCCCTCCGCCACCATGATCCCCTTTTCGATCATGCCGACATGGGTACAGACGTCCGCGAGCTCGGGAAGGATGTGGCTCGAGACGATGACGGTCTTCTTCATCTCGCCGAGCCGCTTGAGGAGCTGCCGGATCTCGATCCGGGCTCGCGGATCGAGGCCGCTGGCCGGCTCGTCGAGGAGCAGCACCTGCGGGTCATGCAGCAGCGTCCGGGCGAGGCCGACACGCTGCGTCTGCCCGCGCGAGAGCTGGTTGACCATCGCGTCCCGCTTGAACGACATGTCGACGATGGCGAGCTTCTCCTCGCACACCTTCCGGCGGGCGGGCCCGTTGATGCGGTAGGTCGCCGCGAAGAACTCGAGGTACTCGATGACCGTCATGTCGTCGTAGACGCCGAACAGGTCCGGCATGTACCCGACGAGGCGGCGGATCTTCTGCGGGTCGGAATAGATCGACTCGCCGCAGACGTAGCACTCCCCGTAATCGGGCTGCAAGAGCGTCGCGATCATCCGCATCGTCGTCGTCTTGCCCGACCCGTTGGGGCCGATGAACCCGAAGACATCCCCTTCCTTCAGGTTCAGGTTGATCTCATTGGCGGCGATCAGGTCGCCGTATCGCTTGGTGAGCTTCTTGGTCTCGATCACGGAAGGCCTCGAGCCCTCCTGCAT
>JAEYWB010000384.1 GCA_023429275.1 Planctomycetota bacterium | reverse complement strand
CCGCACAGGTTGAGAAGAGCGGGATCTCAGCTCGGCGTGGCATCAGCCGCCGGGTCCGCGAGTCTAACGGATCAACGCGTGACGATCCCAGCGACGGCCGGACAATTTGTAAGAGGGGTCCGCTGTGCGGAGCTCGCCCGGCGACCTGGTCAGGAGGGTGGCTCTGGGTTTCGCCAGAGAGTCCGTTGTCGGCACCGGGTGGCGAGGCTCGATCGGCCATACTGTCGCCTCACCGTTCGATGCGTTAGAACGGTCGAGCGCGCTCCGGGACGAACCTGACCTTCGGAGATGGATATGTTGCGGCGGTTGATCCGTATGGGGATCCTTCCCTCTCTCCTCGTCGCGATGGCGTTCTGGTCTCTTGCGGAGACGAATGCGGATGACAATGCCCCGATCCCGGTCGGCGTCGCCCGGGTCGACATTACTCCCGCCTATCCGATCCGGATGAACGGCTTCCTCGTCCGGAAGGGGGAGTCGACCGGGGCTCGGCAGAAGATCTGGGCAAAGGCGCTCGCGATCGGGAGCGACGAATCCCACCCTGCGGTCCTGATCACGACCGATCTGCTGGGCGTCCCTGACGAAATGGTCCAGCAGGTCGCGGCCGGCCTGCACGCGAAGGCCGGAATCAATCCCGCGCGCGTGGCGGTCACGGCGACTCACACGCATTCGGGCCCGATGGTCAACGGTGTCGCCCCGAACATCTTCGGGGAGCCGGTTCCCCCGGATGCCCAGGGGCGAATCGACCGGTATACGAAGGAACTCGCCGAGAATCTCGAGAAGGTCGCGCTCGACGCACTGAAGGACCGACGTCCGGCCAACCTCAGCTGGGGAATCGGTACCGCCGGCTTTGCGATCAATCGCCGGACGAAGGGGGGGCCGGTCGATCATGACGTTCCGATGCTCGCTGTCCGCGAACCCGATGGGAAACTGCGGGCGATCTACGTCAACTACGCATGCCACTGCGTCACCCTCTCCGACACCCTCATCAACGGCGACTGGGCAGGCTATGCGCAGGAACACATCGAACGGCTCCATCCCGGCGTCACGGCACTGATCTCGGTCGGGTGCGGAGCGGACTCGAACCCCTCGTCGGGAGTCACAGGATCGAAGGCGGAGGTCGCGTCGCAGCAGGGAGTCGAGATCGCCTCGATGGTCGATCGCCTCCTGGAGACGCCGCTCCGCCCCGTCACCGGTCCCCTCACGGTCCAGATGACGCGGATCGATCTCGACCTCGTACCGCTCCCGACACGCGACCAGTTCGTCGAGATGGGAAAGCGGACCGACCCGACCGGCTACTTCGCGCGGGTCCAGGTCGCGAAGCTCGACCGGGGCGAAACGCTCCGGACGAAGATCAGCTATCCGATTTCGACCTGGGCGTTCGGCGACTCGCTGGCGATGGTCTTTCTCCCCGGGGAGGTGACGGTCGACTACGCCCTGCGGCTCAAACGCGAACTCGACGGACGCCGTCTCTGGATCAACGCGTATGCCAACGCGGCTCCCTGCTACATCCCGAGCGAGCGGGTGCTCAAGGAGGGGGGCTACGAAGGGGGCGGAGCGATGATCTACTACGACCAGCCCGCGAAGTTCGCGACCGGGCTCGAACAGACGATCATCGACGCCGTCCGTGAGCCGCTCCAGCCCACGTTTGACCCGTCGGCAGACACTTCGCGAACGCAAGGTTCCCGACCTCCCGCTCCCGAGGAGGCGCTTCTCGCACTGAAGACGCTACCGGGATTCACGGTCGACCTCGTCGCCTCCGAACCGCTCGTGACCTCCCCTGTCGCGATCGACTTCGGACCGGACGGGAAACTGTGGGTCTGCGAAATGTACGACTACCCGCAGGGGCTCGACGGCAACTGGCAACCCGGTGGCCGGGTCCGGATGCTGGAAGACCGGGATGCCGACGGCCGGTTCGACCACGCTTCAGTCTTCCTCGAAGGGATCCCGTTTCCGACGGGCGTCACCGTCTGGCGGAAGGGAGTCCTCGTCTGCGCGGCACCGGACATCCTGTACGCCGAGGACACCGACGGAGACGGCAAGGCGGACGATGTCCGAAAGCTCTTCAGCGGGTTCGGCACCGAGAACTTTCAGGCCCGGGTGAACAGCCTCGAGTACGGTCTCGACGGCTGGGTTTACGGCTCGTGCGGTCTGTTCGGCGGAGAGATCACGAATTCGCTGGGCAAGCCGGTTGTCTCCCTCGGAAACCGCGACTTTCGCTGCAAGCCGGACACGGGAGAGATCGAGCCCGCGACGGGTCGAACCCAGCAGGGACGGCCGCGCGATGACTGGGGGAACTGGTTCGGCTGCGACAACAGCAATTTCGCCAGGCACTACGCGATCGCCGATCATGACCTGCGGCGCAATCCACACATCCCGCCCCCCGCCAGCTTCGTCTCGCTTCCCGACGGGGCCGAGTCCAACCGGATCTACTCCGCGGCGGCCCAGGTCCAGCTCTTCAAGCTTTCGGGGCAAGGTGGCCGCGCGACCGCAGCGTGCGGAATCGGTGTCTACCGCGACGATCTCCTCGGCAACGCCTTCCGGGGCGACCTCTTCACCTGCGAGCCGGTCGGGCTGGTCGTCCACCATCTCCATCTCACTCCGCGCGGAGTGACGTTCACGGGGAGCCGTCCCGCAGAAGAACAGGGACGGGAATTCCTGGCTTCCACCAACAACTGGTTCCGGCCCGTGCAGACGCGGACCGGGCCGGACGGCGGCCTGTGGGTTGTCGACATGTCCCGGTTCGTCATCGAGCACCCGCGGTGGATCCCGGAGGCGGACCTCGCCAGACTCGATGTCCGGGCCGGGTTTGACCTGGGACGACTCTTCCGCGTCCGCCCATCGGACACCCCGCTTCGCCCCTGGCCGCGGCTCGATCGGCTCGACGTCGCGGGGCTCGTGCAGGCGATGGAGACCCCGAATGGCTGGCAGCGCGACATGGCGATGCAGCAGCTGATCTGGAGGAACGATCCGGCGGCGGCACCGCTCCTTGTCAATCTGCTGAAGCGGGCCGAGCGGCCGGAAGTCCGGGTGAATGCACTCTGCACGCTCGACGTCCTCGAGAAGCTCGAAACATCGGTCATCGTCTCCAGCCTGGCCGACACGCATCCGGGAGTCCGGCGCAGCGCCGTCCACTGCGCCGCGGGACGGCTCAACGATCTGTCGCTGCTGGCGGCACTCCTCCCCCTGGTCGACGACCCGGACGCGACGGTTCGCCTGCAGGTCGCCGCCACGCTCGGCAGCGCGACCGATCCCCGTGCGGCGGAGGCCCTCGCCCGGCTGGCTTTGCGACCGGGCGAAGATTCGTTCGTGATCGGGACGGCGCTCAGCAGCCTCTCCGCCGCCAATGTCGCCGGGGTCCTGCGGACGGTCCTTGTATCCCAGCCACAAGCCCCTCCGGTTGCTCTGATCCGGTCTCTCGTCGCAACCTCGGTCGCCGTCCTCTCCGCAGAGGAACTCGATGTCGTCGTCCGAGGGACGATTCCCGATGCTGCGACCGCCCCGGCGCCGTGGCACTGGAGTGCCGCGGGGTCGCTGCTCGAGGCTCTCGGCCGTCGACCGGGCGTTTCCGAAGCCCTTCCCGCGGCGACGAGGGGAAGGATCGAGGCTTTTGTCACCCTGGCGTCCGCACGCATCGCGGACCGCGGGCTTTCGGAAGGGGACCGGACAGCGGCGCTCGACCTCCTCGGCCGCTCGAAGGAGCGACAGGGGGATGACCTCGAGACGCTCGCCTCGTTGCTCCAGCCGCAGGAGCCTCCCGCGATTCAGGCGGCGGCCGTCGCCGTTCTCGCGCGAATGAACGCTCCCCGGGTGCCGGCGATTCTCGTCGAGCGGTGGAAGGCGTTCTCGCCGACGATCCGCGGCTTGAGCCTCGACCTGTTCCTCAGCCGGCCGGCTTACGTCACGGCGCTTCTGGATGCCCTCGAGAGCGGGGCGATCTCGCCGGCGTCAATCGATCTTCCTCGTCGGGAGCGGCTCCTCGCCTCGAAGGACACGGCCGTTGTCCAGCGAGCCGAAAAGGTCCTTGCAGGGGGCGTCAACTCAGACCGTGCGAAGGTTCTCGCCTCCTATCAGTCGGCACTCGGCCTGTCGGGGGATGCGGCTCACGGCAAGCAGGTCTTCACTTCGAAGTGCTCCGTCTGCCATCGGCTGGAGAACGTCGGGCACGCCATCGGTCCCGACCTCGCTTCGCTCGCGGCGAAGACTCCCGGCTTCTTCCTTCAGGAGATCCTCGATCCGAACCGGAACGTCGACAGCCGCTACGTCTCCTACATCGCGATCACTTCCTCCGGGCAGACCCAGACCGGGCTGCTCGTCTCCGAGTCGGGCGCGAGCTTTACTCTTCAGGCCCAGGAGGACAAGCGGGTGACTCTCCTGCGGACCGATGTCGACGAGCTGTCGAGCAGCGGCAAATCGCTGATGCCCGAGGGGTTCGAGAAGGAACTCCCCCCGCAGGCGGTTGCCGACCTGATCGCCTACCTCACGCGGACCCGCCCCCCGCGAAAGACGTTCGCAGGGAACGATCCGACGGTCGTCGAGCCGGTCGACGGAGCGCTCAGGCTGCTGGCGACGAAGGCGGAGATCTATGGCGACCAGATCGTCTTCGAGGCTCCGTTCCGGAACATCGGCTACTGGCACGGCGGGAACGACCATGTCAGCTGGCGTGTCCGTCTTCCTCAGGC
>JAEYWB010000381.1 GCA_023429275.1 Planctomycetota bacterium | reverse complement strand
GCGGGAGCGTTCACCTCTCCGGAACAGGGAATCGTCTGCGGACTGCGCGGCGATCTCGGGTATGTCGCCGAGGCCGGGCTGCAGTCGATCCCGCTGAATCAGTTCGGACTCCGCGGCCTGCACGCCGTGTCCCTCTCGATCGAGGGGCAGGGCTGGCTTGTCGGAGACGGCGGGACGGTGCAGCGAACCGAGAACGTGGGGGTGACGTGGGTCCTCCCCGATCAACCGGTCCCGCGAGCGATGCGCGACACGATGAACTTTCGCGCGGTGGCCCACCGCGGCGAGCGGGTCTGGATCGCCGGATCACCCGGCAGCGTCGTGCTGCACAGCCCGGATGCCGGCCGGTCATGGGTGACGCAGCGGACCAGCCAGCCGACGCCGCTGCATGCGATGCAGTTCGTCTCGGACCGTCACGGCTTCGCGGTCGGCGACCTCGGCCGGATCATCGCGACCGATGACGGCGGAGAGACCTGGACCGACCTCCGCGGAGCAGACCGCCGGGTCGCGGTGCTCAGCGTGCATGTGCGGCCTCGCGAGGTCTCGCTCCCCCTGATGACCCGCACCGCCAGCGAGTGGGGTTATCGAGCCGCGGCGCACGTCGTGAGCCGTGAGGATATCGGCGATCGAAACCCGGCGGGGGCCGCGACCGAAGATCGCCTGAGAGATGCCCTGCTCTGGTCGGGCGCGTCGTCGTCGACGATCGACTGGCGATTGCCGATGACCCTCCCCGGCCTGGACTCGAACCGCGAGCGGCTGACCCGGGAGTGGTCGCTTCTGACCGAACAACGACTTGGCGAGGTCCTTCTCAACGAGCTTGTCGCCGCAATCAGGACGTGGCGCCCGGATGTCCTGCTGACGAACGAAGCCGCGAGCGGCGATGTCCCGGCGGAGTTCCTTCGCGAGGCGCTGGACCGGGCCGCCGAGATCGCGGCCGATCCGCGGACGTTCTCCTCTCATGCCGACGACCTGAACCTGGCACCATGGGCGGTCGCGAAGATGTTTGTCCGCCAGCCCGAGGGATCGGAAGGAACACTGACGCTCGATCCGCATGAGATCCTGCCCCGTGCCGGGACGACGCTGCGATCGGCGGCCGCTTCCCCGATGGCGATTCTGTTTGAGGAGAGAACCGCTGCTGCCCGTGAGGGATACCAGCTCGCCTACACGGCCCCGGAGCTTGCGGGACACGAGGGGATCGAGCGATCTCTCTTCGCGGGACTCCATCTCCCTCCGGGATCTCCCCCGCGACGGAAACTTCCGGCCTTGAAGGAAGCCCGCTTCGATGAACTGGAGCGACTCGCTCAGAAGCAGCGGCAGTTTGAAGCGGGGCTGATTCTCTCGAAACGAGACCCTCGCCTGGCGAGCGGGATGCTGGCCCGGCTCGATGACGCGCTCCAGGGACTTCCGCCCGCCGAAGCGGCGAAGCAGATCGCCGAGCTCGCGCGGCAGTATCGCCAGCAGCGGGACTGGTCGCTGGCAGAGAGTGCCTATTCGCAATTGATCGATCTCTATCCCCAGGAGCCTGTGAGCCAGGAGGGAGCTCAATGGCTGCTGTCGTGCTGGGCGAGCGAGGAGGTGACATGGCAGCGGCTCCGTGCGCGACAGGCGAACCGCCAGGAGATCGCGGCGGCCGATGGAACCGTCGAGCAGACGCGTCTCGAGTTGAAGCAGGGGGACGCCCGCTCGCTCCTCTCTGCGGTTCAGGCCGACATCGCCGACAAGAATTCGAAGGGGCTCGGAGGCCCCTCCGGATCGGCGGCTGACGGAAGCTCGCTCCAGCGCGAGCGATGGCAGAAGCAGGTCAGCCGGCTCGAATCGCTTCTCAAGCAGACATCCCCTGCCCTGTTCGACAGTCCCGAAGTTCAGTTCACGCTCGCGGCGCACTGGCGACAGACCAGGCAGCACCAGCTTGCCGATCGGGTCTACGACCGCTTCGTGAAGGGGGCCCGATCCCCCTGGAACCGGGCCGCGCTCGGGGAGATCTGGCTGCTCCAGCCGGTGACGCTCTCCCCGAAGCCGGTCGCCGACTGCCGCCGCGCTCCGGTCCCGCCGCACCTGGACGGTCACCTGGATGACGCAGCCTGGTCGGTTGCGCGACCGATTCCCCTGCTCTCTCCCGATGCGGCCGCACAAGGTGACTCGTTCGTCGGCAGCCGGGGCATGGCGCCCCCGAAGGCGGGGGGAATCAAGTCGGCTGATGAGGCCACGAACGCCGAGGTGATGCTGACCTATGACGACAAGTACCTCTACATCGCGGGGCGTCTTCCGCGCGTCGAGGGGCTTCCCACCGACCGCCCCAGCCGGGCCGGTCGCACGCACGACGAAGACCTGAGCGCTTTCGATCGGGTGAGCCTCTGCCTCGACGTCGACCGCGACTATGGCGCGAGCTACCGCTTCGACATCGACCAGCGAGGCCGAACGCGCGACGCCTGCTGGGAAGACCAGGACTGGAATCCGAAATGGCACCTTGCCAGTGCCGCGGACGATCAGTCATGGAGCTTCGAAGCGGCCATCCCCTTTGAAGAGCTCGTCCCCGCCGCTCCGAAGGGGGGAGGCGGGACAGCCTGGGCGGTCGGGATCCTTCGAACGATGCCGGCCATTGGAACGCAGGCGTGGACTCACCCCGCCGGCGAGCCTCCTCTCGCGGCTTCCTTCGGTCTCCTCCGCTTTGAGTAGCGTTCCGCGCCACCTGGGG
>JAEYWB010000277.1 GCA_023429275.1 Planctomycetota bacterium | reverse complement strand
AAACTGGCCTTTACCCAATCTCCGAAACCGGGTGACATCCGCTCTCCAGAGCCGGGGATCCTTAGAAGAATGCTGACACGTTCCACATTGCAGTGGCTCGTGATTCTGCTGCTGGCGACTGTGGCGGTCGCCGGCTTCGGGGGATACTACGCCTGGAGGAACACCGATCTCCTCCTCCGCCGGGGCATCGAGACGACCCTGGCAACGCTCGTCCCCGAATGGGACGTCGCCTTCCGGCATGTCCACTTCGACGGCGAGGGAGGCATTCGCCTGGTCGATGTTGCCGTCGCGGCGCCGGGAGACGGGCCGATCGTCGAGATCCCCGAGCTGCATGTCGCGCTCGATCGCGACCTCTTCGCTCAGTACCGGAAGGTGTCGATCCAGAAGATCGTCGTCCTCAATCCGGTGGCGACGCTGATCCGCTATCCGGACGGGCAATGGAACTTTCAGCGGCTCGCGCCGCTCAAACCGTCGGAGTCGGCGCTCCCCGAGATCCAGGTCATCAACGGAGATCTCCAGATCCGGCAGGAGGCGACCGAGGTGCTGCCGGTCGTCGAGATCGGCTGTCATCACGTCGCCGCTCATCTCGTCCCGTCGGCCAACCGGCAGTACGAGATCGACGGGACGACCGACGTCGACCACACCGGCCCGCTCAAGATCCTCGGCACGATCGATCTGCGGAGCGGTGCCTGGCAGATCGCCGGCATGGCCCCGAAAGTCGACGTCCGCGACGGACTGGTCGACATGGCGATGGACGCCTCGCCCGCGGTCCGTCAAAGGCTCGAGACGCTCGTCCGGCCTGCGCGGCAGCTGAAGGGGGACTCCCCGATCCGCACGGCGTCGGCCGTGAACGACGACGTGCCGGTCTCGCTCCTTCCGGAGCTCGGGATCGAGGCGCAGCTCGACGTCGCGTTCCGGATCGGGATGGAGGAGCGGGGCTCGCCGCTCGAGTACCTCGTCAAAGTCGGTATCGACCAGGGGAAGATCCTCGACCTGCTTCCGGTTCCGCTCTTCGATCTCCACGGATCGGTGCGGATCGACGAGAAGGGAGTCCAGATCAAGGAACTCTCGGCGGCGAACGGTATGAGCCGGGTTTTCGTCGATGGGGACGTCAAGTACGACCGCGACGGCGGCGGCAAGCAGTTCACCGTCCAGGCGACGAACCTGCATATCGACCAGAAGATCCGCGAGCACCTTCCGGCCCACCTGCAGAAACTCTACGACAGCCTCCGCCCCGAGGGGCGCTTCAACGTCGACATCGAGGTCCGCCATCAGCCCGGCTCCGCGCCGAGCGTGACGCTTCGGAAGTTCACCGTCCTCGACGGCTCGGTCGAACACGAGGCGTTCCGGTATCCCGTCAAAGGGGTCTCGGGAACGATCCGCCAGGAAGACAAGAAGTTCGTCCTCGACCTGATCGGCTTTGCGGGGGACCGTCCGTGCAACCTGACCGGGATGGCGGCGAACCTCGGCCCCGACATGGAGCTCGACATCCGGATCCACGCCGGAAGCATCCCGCTGGATGAGCACTTCGTGAACGCCTTCCAGCTCGAGAAGCAGTTGCCCGTCCGCAAGGCGATCGAGTCTCTGCAGGCGCACGGCGTCGGAGACTGCGACGTCCGCTTCATTCGAAGCCCGGCGACCGACCGCAAGTTCAAGATGCAGCTCGATGCCAAGGTCCGGGACGTGACGATGTCCTACGTCCGCTTCCCCTACAGCCTCACTCGCGTCGCGGGCGAGCTGCATTACGACGCCCTCAAGGAAGACGTCTGGCATTTCACGAACTTCACCGGCGACCACCGCGGAACGTCGATCAAGGGACGCGGGTCCTACACGGTCGCCAAGCCGGGGCTGCTGCGGCTCGAGTTCGACGCGACGAGCCTGCCGGTCGACCAGGAGCTTCGGGATGCCGTCGATGTCGCCGCGCCGCATCTCGACCCGCTGTTCGATCACCTCCAGCCGGCGGGGCTCGCGGATGTCCAGGGAGCCCGGATCCTCTGGTCGCCGGGGGAACCGGTCCGGATCGACTTTCCGTTCGTGGCGATCAACAACGGCCGGCTGAAGCTCTCGGGCTTCCCCTACCAGTGGGAGAGGGTCTCGGCGACCGGCTCGTGGGACCATGCGAAGAACAAGCTGACGATCGCCACGCTGCTCGGCTGGCACGGCGAAACGTACCTGCAGGTGGACGGCCAGGGGGGTGCGGCGGAAGCGGCTGCCGGAGGAAACGGAGCCGGCGGCGGAGCTGGTCAGGGTGAGGCGTACATCCTCGTCCACCCGCGCGAGAACGTCACCTGGCGGGCCCATTTCGACCGGATGTTCGTCGGCCGGATGGTTGCCGACATCGATTTCCTGCGGGCTCTTCCTCCGGATCTCCAGGCGGTCGTCCAGGGTTCGGAAATCCGTGGAGCGGTCGACATCCAGGCGAGCCTCGACCTCAAGCAGTTCAACGACGAGGCGGGGACCGTCACAGCGCAGTGGCGTTCCGAGACGGCCCTCAATGGCAACGACATGTATGCCGGCGTCCCGCTGACTGGCGTCCGGGGGAAACTTGTCTGTGTCAACGGTTCGTGGAACGGCGAGAAGGCGCTGATCGACGGCTACTTCGACATCCAGCGGGCCCGGACCTATGGTCTGCCGC
>JAEYWB010000268.1 GCA_023429275.1 Planctomycetota bacterium | reverse complement strand
GATGTCTCCAGCGTGGGCATCATCCGGCGAGCTTTTGAGCGAGAGTCCGAGTTGACGCTGGTCGTGGTTCCCTCGCTCGCCGAGGCGCGGGCCGCCATCAAGGACCGCCCCCCCGCTATCGTCGTCGCCGACGCGGTTCTTCCTGACGGGCAAGGAAAAGAACTGGCCGGTCCCCTGGAGGGACGGGAGTTCCCGGTGATCCTTCTGGCTGGCTCGGCGGAGGGGGGGACCGCGATCGAATCGCCCGAGGGGGCGATCGAGCGTGTCGAGAAGACCGCCGCAGGGCTGATCGATCTTCCGAACGTGGTGCGCCGTATTCTTTCGGACTGGAAGCTTCGACGGCCGGGAGGTTCGAGCGAGTCGACCCTCAAGGGAAGCGAGTCCCGGATCCGGGCGATCCTTGACGCGATCCCGGATCTGATCCTCATCCACGACGGCGACGGGCGGGTCCTGGAATGCGAGGGGGGAAGTGGAACGGAGCTTGGGGAGCGCCGCGCGGAGCTGATCGGGCGCGAGCTCTCGCAAGTTGTCGTTCCTCTCTGCTCGCTCCGTCTTAAGGAGACGATCCGGGCCGTCTGCTCGGACGGCAAAACCCGGACTGCGCTCTATGAAATGGAGTCGCACCGCGTCTTCGATTCGAAGCTCGTCCGCTATGAAGAGATGAAGGTGCTGGCGATCCTCCGGGATATTACGGATCGCCACCAGGCGTCGGCACAGCTCGCCAGGCTCTCTCCTCGCGAGCATGACGTCCTCTCGCTGATCGTCGAAGGGACGACGAACAAGGCGATCGGTCTGCGGCTCGGAATCGGCATCAAGACCGTGGAGACTCACCGGGCCAACATCATGAAAAAGCTCAAGGCCCGCACGGTTGCCGAACTGCTGCGGCTCGCCTTCGCGGCGGAAAGGCATTGAGCGGGAGGGACGAAGGAGGCGACAGGGAACAGGGAACAGGGAACAGGGAACAGGGAACAGGGAACAGGGAACAGCATCTCCACTCTCATTCCCTGTCACCTGTTCCCTATTCCCTATTCCCTCCTTTCAGGCCCGCTCGCTTGGCCGGGAATTCCCGGAGGTGGGTGATTCCGGCCGTACCGACGGTAACGGGTGTTTCGATTACAGAGTTCAAGGTGAGATTTCGCTGGACATTCGGGCGAGGTTCCGCCGGAAGGACTCACGAGCGGACATAGGCTTGCTCGGCTTCCCCCTGGTGGCATTCTCGCCACCGGGCGGGGGGAAGCCTGCCTATGACCCGCGAGGGCCCCCGATGCCCGGTAAACAGATGCTTCGCATTCTGCTCGTTGAAGACTGTCCGGACGATCGTCTGCTGGTCAGTACGCACCTCAAGCGGGGAGTCGAAGAATCCTGCGAAGTCTTCGAAGCCGAGCGGCTGTCGGCGGCGCTGCAGATTGCGGAAGCCGTCCCGATCGATATCTGCCTGCTGGATCTGGAGCTCCCCGACAGTTGCGGTCTCGACACACTCAAGGCGATTCACGGGGCGCGTCCGTCGATGCCGATCGTCGTCATCAGCGGTAACAGCGACAGAGAACTCGCCCTGAAGTCCCTCGGGCATGGAGCGCACGACTACTTCGTCAAGAACCGGATGAACCCGGAGGCGATCAGCCGAGTAGTCCGCTTCGCCATCGAGCGCGGTAAGCGGGTCCAGGCCGAGCAGGATCTCAGAACGGCCGAGCAGGTTCAGCGTCTCCTCTTCCCGCGGACGTTTCCGCGGCTGCGGGGCTATGACGTGGCCGGACAGGCCTTCTCCGCGGCTTCGGGATGCGGAGACTACTTCGATTTCATCCCCCGCTCGAACGGGAGCTGGATGGCGGCGGTCGGAGACGTGAGCGGACACGGTATGGCGGCCGCCCTCCGCATGGTCGAGGCCCGGGCTTATCTCCGCGTCCTCAGCCGGAGCATCGAGGATGTCGGGACGCTCCTGACGGAGCTCAATCTGATGATGCTCAACGAGTCGCAGTACGACTCGGGGACTCTGCAACAGTTCATCACCATGTTCATCGCGACGATGGACGAGGACACCTGCACGCTGAACTACGCCGCCGCCGGACATGCGGCGTACATCGTCCGCTACAATGGCCGAGTCGAGCGGTTGCACACGACGGGACTTCCGCTGGGAATCGCCCCGCTCCCGACCGAAACACAGTCGGTCAAGCTCTATCCGGGGGACGTCTGCCTGATTGCGACCGACGGACTGGAAGAGACCATGAATCCGGCCGGTGAGCTGTTCGGGATCAAGCGGGTCCTGGCGCTCCTCGAAGAGTGCCGTGGGGAACCCGCGGAAGCGATCGTTCAGAAGCTGTACAACGGAACGAGGCAATTCGCGCAGATGCGGAAACAGGCTGACGACGAAACTCTGATCGTCCTGAAGCGCGAACTCGTCCAGCCTTCCGTCTCTCGCCCGTACCATGCCCCTGACGCCCTGGCTCCGATCGGCGTCGAAGCGCGCGCCTGAACGCCTGGCTCTGCTGGTCAAGCAGCGCTGTGGCTGCTCCCTTGCTGTGGCTGCTTTCTTAAGGGGCGACCGCTGTGATGTGGCAGGTCGTTCTCCGGCGATGTCTGCTGTCACATTGGCAGATGGTGTTGAGGCATTCTCAGCGGGCAAGTCTTCGCGGAGATTGGCCTTAATGCATTCCGGGGCCAGTGGTTAACCTGTCACACGTCTCCGGCCGGCGAACCCGGTATGCGCTTTGCACTAGCGATGGCATCCGGTTTTTCAGGGTTTGAAGTCATGCGAGTGTTCCGTTGGGGGAATGCGTTCGAGGCCTTCCGCGATCTCCAGCGGGAAATGGATCGCCTCCTGGAGAACGTCAATTCGGCGACGGAGGGACTGCGCTACGGACGTCCCTACCCTTCTGCGAACATCTACGACGCCGAGAGCGAGTTTCTGATCACCGTCGAAGTCCCGGGAATCGCCGTGGCCGACGTCGAGTTGAGCATGTCGAACGGCGTCCTGACGATGAAGGGGAAGCGGGTCGACAGCGAGCCGGTCTCTGCGGACCAGTTCCGCCGGAGCGAGCGGCCGGGGGGGCACTGGGAACGGCAGTTCTCTCTCCCCGAGCGGATCCGCGAAGACGAGATCCGGGCGGAACTCAAGAACGGCGTCCTGCTTCTTCGGCTGCCCAAGTCTCCCTCGGCAGCGCCGCGGCAGATTCCCGTGGTTAATGGAGGGGCGTGAGATGTCGGGAGAGATGCAACCCAAGATCGTCCAGACCGGCGCCACCGAGGCGGGGCCGGCCCCTCCCGTCCAGCGATGGGTCCGGACGCCGCCGATCGACATCTTCGAGACGGCCGAGGGACTCGTCCTGCGAGCCGACCTGCCGGGCGTCGCCCCGGATTCGCTCGAGCTCCAGATCCAGGACAACAAGCTGAGCCTCTTCGGCCGCGTCGCCGCCCCTGTCACCGAAGGGACGCGTCTTCTGCACGAGGAGTATCACGTCGGCGACTTCGTGAGGTCATTCATCCTGAGTGATGATGTCGACCACGATCGCATCCGCGCGAAGCTGGCTGAAGGGGTCCTCGAGCTGACGCTGCCGCGCGCCAAGAAGGCGGAGCCTCGCAAGATCGAGGTCCAGGGGGGCCGTTAGGCCGCTCGCGGTTTCCGGGCCTCCCCCCAGCGCCTGATGGGGCCTGCACCAGGGATCGCGGGCGGGGCGCGATCGCGAACTTCTGTCCGCGACGGTATAACTTTCTCTTCGTGAGGTACGTCGCTGGCCTCGAGCGCAAAGCCTCCTGGGGACGATTCGGACGGCATTTGGACGCTGTCCTACGACAATGAAACTTCGGTATGCATGATGTGCTGATCATCGGCGGCGGCCTCGCGGGACTCGCTGCCGCTGCCGGTCTCGCCGAACATGGCATCCGAAGTACGCTTCTCGAATCCCGCAAGGTCCTTGGAGGACGGGCCAGCTCGTTCGAGGACTCCGCTCAGGCCGAGATCGTCGATAACTGTCAGCACGTCAGTATGGGTTGCTGCACAAGCCTCGCGCAGTTCTGCCGGACGTTCGGCATCGACGACCTGTTTCAAGTCGAAAAGGCCCTGACGTTCATCGGTCCCGGCGGTCGGCACTGCTCCTTTGCCGCCGACCCCTTCCCTGCTCCGCTGCACCTGGCTCGCGCGTTTTCCCGGCTCAAGTACCTCACCTGGTGGGACCGCTGGCAGCTCGCCTGGGGACTGCGCCGGCTGGCCCGCACGCCCGTCGAACGGCTCCGCGGACGGTCCTTCCTCGACTGGCTGCGGGAGAACCGCCAGGGGGAGCGTGTCCGCGAACTGTTCTGGCATGTCGTCCTCGTGAGTGCGATCAGCGAAACGCTCGACCGGATCGATGCCGCCCACGCCCGCAAGGTGTTTGTGGACGGTTTCCTGGCGAACCGCCACGGATGGGAGGTTCACATCCCGCGGGTTCCCCTCGAACGGCTGTATGGAGGCCGCGTCCGGCGATGGCTGGAAGCTCAAGGTGTCGAGCTGCGAACGCTGACCGGTGCATCACGGATCGATGTCGATCAGGCTGATCGGCCGGCGTCGGTCGTGTGCCGGAGCGGCGAGACGCTCGCGGCCGAAGATGTCGTCCTGGCGGTGCCGCAATACAGGGTCCCGGACCTGCTTCCCGGGCCAGTCATGGCCGATCCCTTCTTCGCGCGGATTGCCCGGATCGAGTCCTCCCCGATTGCGAGTGTCCATCTGTGGTTCGACATGCCGATCATGGACCTGCCGCACGCGGTTCTCGTCGGCCGGCTGTCGCAATGGGTGTTTCGGCGCTCGGAGAATCTGACGTCGGACTCGAGCGTCGTCCTGCGGAACATGGCTCTCGCGGCGGGGGACGGGCCGGTTCCTCAGGAAGTCCTCAAGAAGTCGAACTACTACCAGGTGGTCATCAGCGCCAGCCGGGGTGTCCGGGAGCAGGGACAGGAGGCGACGGTCGAGGCGGTCGTCGCGGAGTTGCGGGAGATCTGGCCACGCGTCCGACAGGCGCGGCTGCTCCACTCCCGGGTGGTCATTGAGCAGCGGGCGGTGTTTGCCGCGACGCCGGGGGTCGATTCCCTGCGGCCTTCGCAGGAGACGCCCATTCCAAGGCTGCATCTCGCTGGAGATTGGACCGATACGGGCTGGCCGGCGACGATGGAAGGAGCGGTCCGAAGCGGGTATCTGGCGGCCGAGAGCCTGTTGCGGCGGCGCGGCATCCATTGCTCGCTGCTGCCGCCGGATCTGCCCGTCGAAGCTTCCGCCCGTTGGCTGTTCGGGCTCGCGGCCAGTCCGCCCGCCGCCACACCTCCCCCATCCAATCGGGCGCGTCCCGCTCGCTCAGCCCGCTGAGGCACTCTCCCGTCTGGAAGGTGTTACGGACGCGCCGTACCGGTTCCCTAGAAGTTGTTGGCCCTCGGCGCGGTTGGCGGCGGCACGGCTCCTGGAGGAAGAGCCGAGGGAGCAGGAGTCGCGCCGGGGGCTGGCTGCCCCTTGGCGACCGCCGCCCCGGCCCCCGAACGTGGCGTGAGCCGGTTGCCATCGACAAGAGGGATCGAGCTCTTCACGACCAGTTCGTCCCTGGGACCGAAGTCGCCGCTGACGAAGATCCGGTCGTCCCCGATCTGGCCGAGCGTCTGCACCTTGATGTCCCGCACGATTCCGTCACGAACAACCTGGACCTTTCGCCCTCCGTCGTCGCTGTTGCCAAGCGTTCCTGTCCCCACTTCCGCCACCGGCAGACGCGGAATCATCGCGCTATAGACCGTCTGCCCTGCCTGGAACTTGCCCGAGGCGTTGTCGAGAGTCGCCCGTCCGGTGCCGACGGAAAAGAACAGTTCACGGATGCGATCCATGTTCGACGTCAGGGGCAGGATCGAGTTGAGCTTCACTTGGGCCGACTGGTCTTCGACCTTGATCTCGACGGTGTCTCCCGCTTTCTGGGTCTTCCGGTCGATCGGCAACTCGACGACGAGTTGCGAGGTGTCGATCACTGTCGCCAGGACCTGGCCGGCGCGGACGTACTCTCCCTCGGTCACATGGATCTTCACGATCCGTCCCGGGAACGGCGCCTTGATGGATGTCTGCTGGCTCCGCAGCTCCGCGATGTCGAACTCCGCCTTCGCCACGGCGGCTCGGGCCTCGGCCGCCTCCTTGGCGGCGCCGGTGCTCGCCTTGGCCTCGAGTTCCGCCGCGCGGAGCGCGGCCTGCGCCCGGCTCACCCCCAGCTGGAGAAGCTTCGCATCGAGCCGGATGACCTCGGCCTGGGCGGCCGCCTGATCGCCGAGCTTCAGCAGAATCGAAGCAACGGTCGAATCGACCGGGGCGGCGAGCTGGAGCGTCCGGACCGGATCGAGGTGCAGCGGGACCTGGTAGGCAACCGGATCTCGCAGAACAAGCGGCACACGGTCGACGACCGCTTCTTTCGGATCGGCCTTGGGAGTCGGCACCGGGGTCGCCATCGGTGCCTGTGCGAAGACGGGACCGGTTGCCGCGAACGCGAAAGCGGCGGCCAGGGGGGCCATCAGACGGGCAAGACGCATCGCATCCTCATCGGGGATGACGGAAAGAAGGGAGCGGGGATCGCCTTGCAGAGTACGTCATGGAGGCGCGAAGATTCAACTTGTCGTCTGACTCCTCGAGCATCCCCGGCAGTCCGCTTCTGTGAGAGTCTCGCTTCCCCCCGAAGCCGCCAGCTCCGATTTCTCCGATCAGGACGCGTCCGCCTCGGCCGGATTGCCTGCCGTTGCGGGAGGCTGGACCGTGCGGGAAACCCAGGTTGCGGGCCGGTCCCTCTCCCTCTTTCTCCCGAGACGCATGGAGAACCTGTTTGTGGAACGGGAGGGCGCGGACGAAGAGGTTCCCTACTGGGCCCGTCTCTGGCCGGCGGCAGAACTCGCGGCGGACGCGGTTCTGTCGTTCGCTCCCTGGCCTGTCGGCTCGGATGTCCTGGAACTCGGCAGCGGGATCGGGCTGGTCGGGCTCGCCGCCCGGCTGCGGGGGGATCGAGTCCGGTTCAGCGACATCAGCGAGGGGGCTCGAATGGCGTGCGAGCGGAGTGCGCGGCGGAACGGCTGGAGTGACACGCCCGCGATCCACCTCGACTGGCGCGTGCCGTCCGGTCTTCAGGCCTCAGTGATTCTCGCTTGCGATATCCTCTACGATCCCTCCCTCCATGAACCGCTGCTGCGGACGATCGACGAGGTACTCGAGCCGGACGGAATCTGCTGGGTCGCCGACCCGGGCCGGACGAGTTCGTTCGACTTTGCGGTCCTCGCAACGGAGCGGTTCCGGGTTCGCCTTTTCGACCAGGTGGGCGAAGAAGCCCTGGTCCCATCGCGAACCCGGTTTCAGATCTTCGAACTGCGTCGCCCGGCGGAATGCTCACCATGAAATGTGTTTCCGGAACGGCCCGATCTGTCGCGGCATCGTTTCCCGGCAGCTTGTGCCGTCTCGCCGGCGGAGTCGTGCTCGCCTTGATCCTCGCCGTGACAACTCCCGCCGCAGAGGAGCCGCAGAGGGAGCGGCCGGCCGAAGCTGCTCCGGCGAAGGTGGAGATCGAAGTCCCCTCCGTGATCGACGCGGAGGCCGTGCGGCCCCATATCGAATACCTCGCTCATCCGGACCGCCTCGGCCGGCAGGGTGAGGGGCTGCTGGCGGCGGGGCGCTACATCGAGCAGTGGTTTCGAGATCAGAAGCTTCAGCCGATGTTCGGCGACCGTTTCCGCCAGGAGATCCCGGACGGCTCCGACGATCCGGCCGCCCCGCCCCTCGGGACAAACCTCGGCGCGGTCCTTCCCGGCAGCGATCCCGAGCTTCGGGACGAATACATCCTCGTGACGGCGCACTACGACCATCTCGGGGTCCGCCGCGGAGCGGTCTATCCGGGGGCGGACGACAACGCGAGCGGCGTGGCGATGATGCTCGAGTGCGCTCGACAGCTCGCGCAGTCGCCGATGCGGCCGCGGCGCTCGATCGCCTTCATCGCCTTTGACCTCGAGGAGCGACTCCTCTACGGATCGCGATGGTTTGCTGCGCATCCCCCCTGGAACATCCGCCAGGTCAAGCTGTTCATCACGGCCGACCTGCTCGGCCGTTCCCTCGGCGACCTGCCGCTTCCGGCGGTGTTCGTCGTGGGGAGCGAACGCTCCGACGAGGTCCGGCAGACCCTCGACAGGCTGCGTCCTCCCGAAGGGCTGGAGCTTGCGCGGATTGGCGGAGACATCGTCGGCACACGCAGCGACTACGGCCCCTTTCGGGATTTTCGAATCCCGTTCCTCTTCTTCTCGACAGGGGAACATCCGGACTATCACACGCCGCGCGACACGCCGGACCGGATCGACTTCGCGAAGGTCGCCCGAGTCTCGAACGTCATCCTCACTCTCGCCAGGAGGGTTGCGGACGCGGACGAAGCGCCGCGATGGCAGCCGAATCCTCCGCAGGACATCCACGAAGTCGCCTCGATCCTCCGCGTGACCGACCTCCTGCTCGAGGCGGAATCGGCGGGGCAACGGAAGATGTCGGACCTGCAGCGGGCGTTCGTGACTCAGGTCCATGCGAAGGCAAGTTTCATCGTGAAACGCGGAAGAATTTCCGGCGAAGAACGAGTCTGGCTCGCCCGCGCCGCGCAGATCCTGCTGTACTCGATGTTTTGAGAAAGTTGTCAGTTGCCAGTCGTCAGTTGGAGACGGAAAACGGCGACGTGCTTTCCCTCGAAGGCGGACTCTTCGGCAGAGGGGAGTCAGGGGATCGGCATCCCTTCTGCCGCATCGGCGATACTGCCTCTTCCGTCGTCTCCTGCCGCCTCGTGGGGTTGACGGGCCTTCCGCAACAGGGCGATCAGGTCGCGACGCTGGGGGGCCGTGAGGTGTCCGAGCTGTTCCTGGTGCATCTCACGGACGGGCTCGGCCATCTTATTGAGAAGAGCCTCTCCTTCCGGCGTGATCGCGACTTCGACGACGCGACGGTTCTCGACCCGCCGTTCGCGCACGATCAGCCGTCTCGCTTCCAGGCGGTCGAGCATCCGCGTCACGTCGGGCCCGCGTGAAATCAGCTGCCGGCCAATGGCGAGCGTCGGAAGTTTTCCCGGGGCGGCGGCCTGGAGAATCCTCAGTGCGTTGTATTGCTGGGCCGAGAGATCGAACCGTGCAAAGACTCGCTCCTCCAGAGCTTTCAGACAGTCGTACGTCCGCCAGAGGTTCAGAAACACCTCCTGCTCGGCGGAATCGAACTGGACCTGCGATCTCGGCTGGCTCATGGAGAGAAAATCGAGGGTGCGGCCCGAATTGTCAACGCGGCCGTCCGGAGCATTCTGCTTGACCTGGTGCGGGCGGAGGGACGCCGGTCGCAGACAAAGGATTGGTGGCCGCCCGCGAGAACCCGTCCGTTCCCAAGCGAACCTCTCTAGGCGGCCGGATCCCCCGCGAGCCATTCTGGCCCTTTCTCGTCGGGGAGCCGCGGGGGAGCGAACCTTCTCTTCGCGGCGTACGAGCCGATCAGCCTCGTCGGTGACGACGAGCCCGGCGCCGGCAGAGTGATCTCCGATGGCAAACCTGCCTCCGACCATCCACCGGGTGGCCCTTGATCCTGGTGGCTCGGGGATTCGATGGCGAACTTCGCTCGCCCGTCAGAATGGAAGAAGGTTCCGTCTTCGAACAGTCGCCGCTCCGGCTGCGGCCGCTCGTGGCCAAGCCGATACGGCCACTGGATGCCCAGGGCATCGTCGAGCGACGCAAAGTCGCAGATTCCGGTCAGGTCGCACGGAAGGCCGCGAGAAAGCTCCTTCAGCAGTTGAAACCCCGCCTCCGCGCTCGTCCACTGCCGTACCAGGTGGTTGCAGCCCCACACGCTCGCCAGCAGCCGGAAGATCGCAAAGTCCGTCACGGCTCTTTCGGGCGGCAGCGTCTGCCGGGCCACATGCTTGAGGCGCCTCTCCTGCGTGATGAATGTTCCCCGCTTCTCGCCCCACTCCGCTCCCGGGAGCGTCAGATGGGCGTGGTCGACACCCGGTGCGGAGAGGCGAGTGTCCTGAACGACGAGGCAGTCGAGCCGGCCCAGGACGTCCATCGGGAGTCCGCCGGTCCAACCCTCGCCGGAGTTTGTGCCGATGAGCCACAGACCCCGGATCGCTCCCGACCTGATCCGCTCAAAGATCACGGCACCGCTGGTTCCCCGCTGACAGGGAAGGCGTCCCGCGGGGACTCCGAGGACCTTTGCGACATCGAGCCGCGCATCCGGATCGACGAAATCACGCCCCCCGGGCAGCGCCTGAAACCCTCCGAAGAGCCTCGCCCCGCCGCTGTTGCTGGGGCTTCCGAGGGCGTTCGCGCCTGTCCCGGGCCGGCCGATCTGGCCGGTCATCAGCGCCAGGTTGATGATCGCCTGCGCCAGGGGGAGCGAGCCGGGGCCGGGGATCTGCTCCGGGCACCACCAGAACGAAATCCGCTCTCCGTGATGCAGCCGTTCGACGAGATGCTCGATGAGACCGACGCTGAGCCGCGTCTGCCGCGCGGCGATGTCGATCGTGAGGTGCTGGACCGACTCCGAGAACTCGTCGAACTGCGTTGTGTGCTGCTCGATGTAGTCCCGGTCGATCCAGTTCCGCTCGATCAGCTCCCGGGCGATGCTTCGCAGCAGGATCAGTTCGCTTTCCGGGCCGACCGGAAGGTGGAGCGTCGCCTGGCGGGCGGTCTCGGTCTGCCGGTGGTCGATGACGATGACCGTCGGATCGTGCGGGTTGCGCAGGACCCGCTCCCAGAGGGCCGGGTGGGTCAAGCTCAGGTCGCAGCCGACGAGGACGATGGTGTCCGACTCCGCGAGGTCGGCGAAAGTGTAAGGCGGTGCGTCGAAACCGAACGCCTCCTGGTAGGCAACGGACGCCGAGTCCTCGTCCGGATGGATCTTTGAGGTCCCTTCGGTGAACCCCATTCCTGTCCGCGACAGGACGCCGAGGAACGCGAACTCTTCCGTCGTGAGCTGACCGGGACAGAAGACCGCCACGCTTTCCGGTCCACGGGTCTCGATGAGCCCCTTGAACCGGGTCGTAAACTCGGACAGCGCCTGCGGCCAGTCGATCGGCGCCAGCTTCCCGGAGGAATCGCGCAGGAGGGGCTGCGTCATCCGGTCCGATGTCAGCCCGAGCCCCGGCGAGACGAGATCCTGGATTTTCAGGATGCCGGAGTCCGATCGCGGGACGCGTCCGGAAACGAGGGCGTCATCGCATTCGAACGGCTCGAGCCCGCAGCCTCGATGGAGCGACACGAACCCTGACGCCAGGCCAAGACGGCTCGATCCGATGCGATCGGCAAACGGCCCTGTACCTTCCTCATGCGCGAGAGGTGATTGAGCGGAGGGATCGGGGATCATGCCGCCTCCGGTGAACGCCGTGGTGATGGCGCCGGCGGAGCGGCTGAGTCCGTTCGGGTCAGCAGAGGCATGCTGAAAGGCCGTTACGTGAGGTCAGCGGAGAGCGCGCCCCACCGCCGATCTTCCTTCCCTTCCTGTCGGGAAGGGGAAAGACCGAGGGGACGCGCGAAAGACCGACACACCACGTCACTGCGACAGGGGGTGTCAGGGCCCGAACCTCATTGGAGCACGAGTGAGACTACGGACAAGACAAACATTTGCAGGTTCTATGCCGCAACGGTTCTGAATATCCCGTCACTGTTCCGGGCAGCAGATTGCCGAATAACTCGGCAGTGAGCCGTGAGGTGAAAAGCTGCCTGCTGTCGATCTTGCTTGCAGTCATGTCGAAGGACCGCGCAAGTGGGCATCAGCTCTGCACAAGAGGTCTTTTGATAGCGCGCATCGCATCTGGGCGATCGCCTCGGATTTGATCATTGCGACGGCCCTGCATGACGTTGGTCTCAGGGAATGACCCGGTCGCTGTCTCAGGGGTTATCCGGGCGCCACCACGCATCAAGCTGCCGTCGAAGTTCGGCAACCTTATCGGGATGCTCGGCGGCCAGTTCCCGGGTTTCCCGCGGATCGTCTTCGAGACGGAAGAGCTGGACCTGCTTCACGTCCGAGAGCGGAGTCGGAACGATCAGCTTCCAGCCCTCCGCGACGACCCAGCGTTCCATGAGATTGGCTGCAGGCCGGTTGAGATCGACGGCATTGTGGGTGAAGCATTCTCCCTGGACCGACTTCCGGTTCGACACCGCGTCCCGGTCGAGAAGGTTGATTCCCTGCTGGGCTTCTGACCTGGGGAGGCCGACCGCGGCCTCGATCGTGGTGGCAATGTCGATCGAGAGTACCGGCCGGTCGATCTGTTCAGGGCGGACTTTGCCCGGCCAACGGACAAGGATCGGTGTCCGGAGCCCGGCGTCGTAGGGGGACCGCTTTGAGGGGAGGAATCCCGGCTTGTCCGGGTTCTGGATCCAGCCGTTGTCCGCCACGAAGACCACGATGGTGTTCTCGGCCACCCCGGCGTCATCGAGCGTCTTGAGCAACTGGCCGCACGTCTCGTCGAACCACTCGATCATCGCCCAGTAGCGGGCGACGTGGATCGACGGTGTCTTGTCCCGGTATCGCTCGAGCAGCCGCTCCGGCGGAGTGTGGGGATCGTGCGGCATCATCGGGGCGTACCAGAGGAAGAACGGCTTCTTGTCCGCGACCGCTCCTCGAACGAACTTGTCGACCGGCTCCATCGTCTTCCGCCCGATCTCCAGTCCGGCGTCCCCATGCCTCTGGCCGGTCGTCATCCCCTGGGTGAACCCGCCCCGTCGAAAATCTCCCTGCCACCATTTGCCGGTCTGCAGCGATTCGTAGCCATGGGCCGCCAGGAGCCTTGGCAACGTCGGGACCGCTTCGAGGTGCCGGTTCATCGCCTCCCGCCCCTGCCGGAACTCCTCCGACTTGTGGAACGCGCCAGGCTTCATCCCGGCGGGGATGGGAGGATCGTTCGACGTCACCTTGTGCTGATGCGGGTAGAGCCCCGTAATGATCGACGCCAGGCTCGGGCAGCAGAGGCTCGACGGGACGTAGCCGTGCCGGAAGCAGAGGCTCTCCGCCGCGAGCCTGTCGAGGTTCGGGGTGCGGACATCCGGGTGCCCCATGAATCCGTAGTCGGTCCAGGCATGGTCGTCCGAGATTATCAGGACGACATTGGGCCGATCGGCCGCGGAGAGCGGCGTCGTCATGGCTCCGAGGGTCAGAACCGTCATCAGCAACGTCAGCGAGCGCATCGTCGGTTTCCGAATGGGGACTCGAATGGGGCAAACGGTTTCAGACCGCCGTGCGCGGTGCCTTCAGGGCGTCACGGATCTCCGTGAGAAGCTCCTGGTCCCTGGTCAGCGGAACTTCCTTCTCGGCTTCCGGCGACTTGAAGTACGCGAGCAGCCGGTTCATCGGCAGGACGACCGCGAAGTAGATCACGGCCGCGATGATCAGGAAACTGATGACGGCATTGAGAAACCTGCCGATGCCGATCGGTCCGAGGGTGACGGTGGAAAAATCCGGCTTGCCGCCGACCGCTCCAATCAGAGGCGTAATGACGTCGGCCACCATCGACTTGACCAGGTCGCCGAACGCTGCCCCGATGACGACCCCGACTGCGAGGTCAACCACATTTCCGCGCAGGATGAAGTCCTTGAAACCCTTGAGGAAACTCATAGCGGCAGCTCCGTCGAATGTGAGACGTTGACCAGCCGGCCGATGGGCCGGCGATGGATTGCAGTTTAAGTCCGCTCGGGCCGGGGGGCGAATCTTTTCGCGAACGGCCTCTCGGAACAACGCGCGTCGGATTGACGCCTCGGTCGACCGGGCGACATGGTCGCCCCCCTGGGAGGCTCCTCAGCCAGCACGACGCGTGGACTTTCGACTCGCGGTGAGGGCGGGATTGAAGACGCTTCAGGTGTGTTCCCGCATACGCCGGTGTAGCATCCTCATCAACGGCCGATCGGTCCGTCAGGCCGAATCGAGTTGCGGTTAACATTTACGGGTGATGTGATCATTTTGAACCGGGATCGTGGTATGCGCTCATTCGCTCTCCTCGCGCTGTTCGTCTGTGCCGTTCTGCGTCCCGCTGCGGTCTCCGCGGCGGACGAGGGCTTCATCGACCTCTTCAACGGCAAAGACCTCGCCGGCTGGATCGGCGACAAGGCCCTCTGGTCGGTCGAGGATGGAGCGATCACCGGCAAGACCGACGGCAAGCTCCCCTACAACAAGTTCCTGATCTGGGACGGAGGGGTCCTCAAGGACTTCGAGCTCAAGCTCGTCTTCCGCCTCGAGGGGGACAACAACTCGGGAGTCCAGTACCGGAGCGCGCACCTCAAGGAGGCCGGTGAATTCGTGGTCGGAGGATATCAGGCCGACATCCACGCCAATCCCCCCTACACCGGGATGCTCTACGACGAACGGGGCCGCGGGATCCTCGCCGAACGCGGCCAGAAGGTCGTCGTCAGTCCGGATGGAAAGCGCGAGATCTCGAAGCTCGAGGGAGTCGTCGAAAAGGTCGACCTCACGAAGTGGAACGAGCTCGTCATCATCGGCCGCGGCCGGCGGATCATCCACAAGCTCAACGGACAGGTGGCGGTCGACATCACCGACAACCACGAGAAGGAGGCGGAGCTCGAAGGTGTGCTCGCTTTGCAGGTGCACGCCGGGCCCGCGATGAAGGCGCAGTTCAAGTCGATCCAGCTCAAGGTCCTCACCGGTGAGAAGGCGAAGAAGGAAGCCGCCGCAGAACCGGCCGAGGCCAGGCCCGCGAAGAAGGGGGCGAACAAAAAGGGAAACGCCGCCGCCATCAGGAAGCTGGCGAGTCTCGCCCAGCCGAAGTGGATCTGGGACGCAAAGCAGGAAGACTCGAAGAGCCCCGTCAGCCCGCGGGTTTTCTTCCGCAAGGAGTTCATGCAGCAGGGAGGAATCCCGACCGCCCGGCTCTACGTCGCCTGCGACAACGGGATGACCGTCTGGATCGACGGCGAGAAGGTCCTCGAGCATGAAGGATGGACCGAGGCCGGCTCGCGGGATGTCACCGAACTGTTCAACAAGGAGGCCCCCGGCGGCCGGCATGTCATTGCGGTCGAAGGACGAAATACCGGGGACGATCCGAATCCGGCGGGCCTGTTCCTCAATCTCGTTCTCGAGTCGGGCTGGCGGGACACCTGGAGCTTCGGCACGGACGAGACCTGGCTGACCTCCACGAAGGAAGAGCCGGGCTGGCAGAAGAGCGACTTCAAGCCGGAAGGCTGGAAGCCGGCGGTCGTGCTCGCGGACCTGACCGGAGAACCGTGGAAGCTCACCACCGAAAAGCTTTACGCCGCGGCGGGGCTCAAGTTGCCGACCGCGACGCCGATCGACGCCCTTCGCGTCGCCAAGGGGTTCAAGGCGGAGCTGCTCTACTCGGTTCCGAAGCCCCTCCAGGGGTCGTGGGTCAATCTCTGCGCTGATCCCAAGGGACGGCTGATCGTCAGCGACCAGTACGGGGGGCTCTACCGTGTGACTCCTCCACCAGTGGGAACAACGGGGGATACGCTGGTCGAAAAGATTCCCGTCGACCTTGGCGAAGCCCAGGGGCTTCTCTGGGCGTTCGACGGCCTGTATGTCGTCGTCAACAAGACGGGCAAGTACGCGAGCGGCCTGTACCGCGTCACGGACACCAACGGCGACGACCAGCTCGACTCGGTCGAACTTCTGCGGGACCTCGGAAGTGGCGCGGGTGAACATGGTCCGCACGCGGTCCTGCTCGCCCCGGACGGCCGTTCGCTGACTGTCGTCTGCGGCAACCAGACGAAGCTCACCGAGATCACGGCGTCACGGGTGCCGAAGATCTGGGATGAAGACCAGCTCCTCCCGCGGATTTACGGCCGCGGTTTCATGAAGGGGGTGACGCCGCCGGGAGGAGTCGTCTACCAGGTGACTCCCGATGGCAAGGAGTGGCAGCTCCTGACGAGCGGATTCCGCAACCAGTTCGATGCCGCCTACAACGCCTACGGCGACCTGTTCACGTTCGACGCCGACATGGAGTGGGACATGAACTGCCCCTGGTACCGGCCGACGCGGGTCTGCCAGGTGCTGAGCGGCGTCGACTATGGCTGGCGGAACGGCAGTGCCAAGTGGCCGATCTACTACTCCGACACGGTGCCGTCGATCCTTAACATCGGACCCGGTTCGCCGACCGGGGTCACCTTCGGCTACGGGGCGAAGTTCCCGTTCAAGTACCAGGAGGCGTTCTTCATCAGCGACTGGAGCTACGGCAAGCTCTACGCGATCCACCTCGAGCCGAAGGGGGCGACCTACGTCGCGACGAGCGAGGAGTTCGTCACCGGGACTCCCCTTCCCCTCACCGACGTCATCATCAATCCGCACGACCGGGCGATGTACTTCACGATCGGCGGCCGCAAGGTTCAGTCGGGCCTGTATCGCGTCACCTATACGGGACCGGAGTCGACCGAAACCCCGATGGTCAAGCGGTTCGTTCCGCCGGAAGTCGAGATCCGCAAGGGGCTCGAGGTCTTTCACGGCCGGCCCGCCGAAGGAGCGGTCGACACCGCCTGGAAATCGCTTGGCCATCCTGACCGGGTCGTCCGCTCGGCCGCCCGCGCGGCGCTCGAGAGCCAGCCGGTCGAGCAGTGGCAGGACCGCGCCCTCTCGGAGAAGGAGCCCGCCGCGGCCCTGACGGCGCTGACCGGCCTCGTCCGGATGTTCCCGAGGTCGTTCCATCCCGACGGACCCGAACTCGATACGCCCCCGCCGGTCTATCCGGTGAAGGACCTCAAGGCGAACCCGATGCTCGGGAAGGTGCTGGACGCCCTCTCGCGGCTCAACTGGGAGCGACTGACGTACGAGCAGCGGATGGAGCTCTGCCGGGCCTACACCCTCACGCTCTACCGGCTCGGACCGCCGGACGAAACGACCCGGCAGAACCTGATCGCCAAGCTCGATACGCTCTATCCCGCCCAGGGGCGCGAGCTGAACGTCATGCTGACGGAAATGCTCGTCTACCTGCAGGCGCCGAGTGTTGCCGACAAGGGGACGAAGCTCCTCGCCGTCGCACCGACCCAGGAGGAGCAGATCGACCTCGCCCGCTCGCTCCGGTTCCTGACCGAGGGCTGGACGCTCGAGACCCGCCGCAGCTACATGGAATGGTTCGTGAAGGGACTCTCGTACAAGGGGGGCGCGAACTTCCTGCAGTTCATGCAGGAGCTGAAGAAAGATGCGGTTTCGAACATTCCGTCCGAAGACCAGAAGACGCTGGCGGAGGTGATCAACGCTGTGCCAGCCGTCGAGACGAACCCTGTCTCCGTCACTCCCCGGCCGTTCGTCAAGGAATGGAAGATGGAGGAGGCCGCGCCCCTCGTCGAACGAAAGCTCGTCGGCCGCGACTTCGACAAGGGGCGGGCGATGTTCGCCGCCGCCAACTGCTTCGGCTGCCACCGGTTCGCCGACGAAGGGGGGGCGGTCGGTCCCGACCTGACGGGGCTCGCCGGGCGGTTCAGCCATCGCGACATCCTCGAGTCGGTCCTCGAGCCGAGCAAGGTCATCAGCGACCAGTATGGCGCGGTCCAGATCGTGACGCTCGACGGCAAGGTGGTTGTCGGCCGGATCGTGAACCTCGCGGGAGACGTCGTGCAGGTGAACACGAACATGCTCGACCCGAGCGCGATCACGGCGGTCGACCGGAAGCAGATCGACGAAATGGAGGTCTCGAAGACCTCGATGATGCCGACCGGGCTCCTCAACACCTGCAATGAAGAGGAACTGCTCGACCTGATGGCCTACCTGCTCTCCCGGGGCGATCGGAACAGCCCCATGTTCCAGAAGTAACGCTCCGTGCCGTCGAACGGGCGTTCAAAGAAGAGAAACCAAAGTTCTCCCTTCGTCGCCGCGAGGACAGCACCCACTCCGGGGCGAACCACTCGGGCGGGAGCTCGCAGCCTCTCCGTGCCGTCGAACGGGCGCGGCGGGGCTGTCAGTCTCCCTTCTTTCCGAGCAAGTAGCAGATGCCTTGCAGCGTCTGGCTCCGAGGGGCAGGTTTTTCAGCCCGCAGAGTCCGTTCGCGACACGGAGTGTCGCGTGACTTTCGCGCCCGTTACATCGCTTCGCTCGGCCCCGCCTGCAGGACGATCAGTACGCGGCTGGCGGTTTCGCCGCCGGTTCGCTTCTGCTCGGCGGCCCGCTGCTGCGCGAACTCTCCATACCCCTGCTGTTGCTTGAAGCTCTGGCTGCGGCGGGGAAGCTGGCTCGCCTCTTCCCGTGAGAGCGGAAACGGCATCTGGTAAGCCGTCTGGTCGCGAAACTCCTTCTTGGACTGACCCTCCAGGGCCGCGGGGGCCGAGATCGGCTTCCGGGACGCACCTCCCGCAGCTTCGTCCGACTTATCCCCGGTCTTGCCCCTGGCCCGGTCCGGGCTTCCTTCGGTTCCCTTCTCGGCCGGAGGCGTGGAGCCCGCCTCATCCTTGGCAGCGCTCTCCGCCACCGCGCTCTTCGGCATCAGCTTCGTACCCGGGCCGTTCCCCTTCTTAAGGTCGCTCATCGGGTCGAGGAGATCGATCGACGTCGGAACCGTCCGGAACTCCTTGAGGGCCGCGGCGAGCTGCTTGTCGTCCGCTTCCACGTAGATCGCGAACATCGGCGCGGCCTCCCCCTCTTTGGAGGGAGCCAGACGCCGCGTCTGCGTCACCGGCTGAATCCCCTGCTTTCGGAGGAGAACCTCGAGCTCGCCGGCCGTCTTCCGGACGTCCACGACCGTGTATTCGATGATGACCGCCTCGCCCCCCTGCGTGGCGAGGTGGTGAATGATCTCACCCGGGTCGACGTTCGTCCCCGGCGCGAGAATCGGCATCGACGAGGCGACCGGCTCGTCAGGAACCCGAGAGGTCGCCGGCGAAGCGGGTGCGGGAACGGCCGGGGCCGCAGGGGGAAGACTTCGCGAGGGAGGCGGCGATCCCTCCGAAGCCAGGGCGGGTGCGGGCCTCGGCGCGGTCATCGCCCGGCTCCCTGGTCTGCCGGATCCCGCCGCAGGGCTCGGAGCGGCTCCCGGGAATGTCGCCTCGTTGCCGGCGTTCGTCTTGCGGATCTCGTCAGCGATCGGGTTGCGCATCCGGGCCGCGTCGGCCTCCAGCATCTCGGCCGCTTCCGGCAAGGTGGCCGGTGTGGCGGCGACGTTCCCAGCGGCGACCTTCACATCGTCCCTGCGGCCCGGCGGAATGAGCAATACGACGAGCCCAAGGCTCGCCGCGACGC
>JAEYWB010000216.1 GCA_023429275.1 Planctomycetota bacterium | reverse complement strand
GGGCCGGAGGTGGGAGCTGGCCCCGTGCGTGAGGAGAGGAGCCGAAGCGCGGGGCGGGCGAATTCGCGTTTGACTACGTCCCGGGGCCCGGGGGCGAGTCGTTCCTCGCCGGCAGCGGGACGGACGTCGACGGATGCGGACAGTGCGGCGGTGGTGGCGGCAGGCGCGGTCATCGCGGCCGACTGCGGGGCGGCGTTCCCGACGATGCCAACCGACCCGGCGGTCGATGACACCGGCGGGGTCTCGGAGGGCTCGGCCTGTCCGACGATGGCCGCGAGTCGCTCGAGCAGGAGATCGATGTCGATCGGCTTCGTCAGGAAGTCGCTGCAGCCCGCGGCGAGGCAGCGTTCCTCGTCCCCCTTCATCGCGTGTCCGGTGAGAGCGATGATCGGCTTGCGGAAGTGGTGTTCGCGAAGCTCCGTCGTCGCCGTGTAGCCGTCCTTGACCGGCATCTGCATATCCATCAGGACGACATCAAAACTCCGCAGGGCGATGATGTCGACCGCTTCCTGGCCGTTCGAGGCCTGTTCGACTGTCGCTCCGGCCCGCTTGAGAACGACCGACAGCAGCTGACGGTTCGCTTCCCCATCGTCGACGACGAGGATGCGGCATGGCTTGAACCGCATCGTGAACGGGTTGGCCGCCCGGGTCTGCTGCTTCTGGCGGAGCTTGAAGTGAGCATCTTCCGCCGTCGATCGCGGGACGTTGTCGATCGGGCCGGTCGGCAGCTGCAGGGAGAACGTGCTTCCCCTTCCCGGCTCGCTCGAAACGACGATGTCTCCGCCGAGAGCCCTCGCGTAGCGGCGGCTGATGGCCAGACCCAGGCCGGTCCCGCCGAACCTCCGGGTGACGGAGGAATCGGCCTGAACGAACGGCTCGAAGACTTTCCGGAGCACGCCAATAGACATTCCGACGCCGGTGTCGGTGACGTCGATGACGAGCTGAGGCTCCCCGTCCTCGTTCTCCCGAAGCGCGGCCTGGATCCGGACTCCGCCGATCTCGGTGAACTTGATCGCGTTCCCGACGAGGTTCGTCAGGATCTGCCGTACGCGGGTCGGGTCGCTCTGGATTGTCTCGGGAATCGGCCCGGCGGACTTGTACTCGAGGAAGATTCCCTTCTCCCGTGCCTTCACTGCCAGGACGCTGACGACATCGTACGTCAGCTCGTGCGTCTGGGTGTCGACCGTTTCGATCTGCAGACGCCCCGCCTCGATCTTCGAGAGGTCGAGGACGTCATTGATCAGGTCGAGGAGGTGCCGGCCGCTGGAGTGGATCGTATTGAGGTACTCGATCGCATGCTGCCGCGATTCGGCCAGCCCGCGCCGCAGGACATCGGCAAAGCCGAGGATGGCGTTCATCGGGGTCCGGATCTCGTGGCTCATATTCGCCAGGAACTCCGACTTCGCCCGATTCGCCATTTCCGCCGCGTCGCGAGCGCTCTGCAGCTCCCGCTTGTTCTGTTCGAGAACCGAGATGTCTTCGAACGAGACGACGAGTCCCCCTGCTCCGATCCCGACGTCGTGGTCTTTCGGGATCGCGAGGGGATGGCAGTTGACGATGAACGACTTCGAGGTCCCCTGCGACGAGAGGATCTGCATGGGGACCCCGGTGACCGGCCGGCCGTCGCGCATCGACTGCGTCCAGGGCATCAGCAGGCCGGATTCGCGGTCGGCGATCCACGGGAAGATCTCGGGACGCTTGCCGGCAAGGGTTTCAGGGGCCTTGCCGACGACACGGGCGAACGATTCGTTGGCGGCCGAGATCCGGCCCGCGTGGTCCAGGAGCAGCACCCCCTGGTTCAGATGGTCGAGGATCTGCTGGAGACTGCCAGGGAGGCCCGCGCTGCCGGTGCCGCTGGACTGGGACTGTCCGAGGGCGGCCCGGAACAGAAGGAAAAGGACGATCGGAGAGCAGACGCCCATTGCCATCCAGGGGGACGTGACGATCCCCTTCCAGCCTGGCAGACCGGCCGGAGCGAAACGGAGCTCGAGCTCTCCCCAGAGTTCTCCTTCTGCGGAGAGGGGCGATACGAACTGCGAGCCGTCGTCCGGAATCCCCGGTCGCCAGAGCTCATGGGCGCCGAAGGTCGTCTGGAGCTTCCCTTCGAGATCGCGAAGCCCGACCGAGAGGAGGTCGCCGCGTGCGGTGATGATCGCCTCGAGAACCCGGCTGAGGGCATCCGAATCGTGCCGGGTGAGGAACGCGGATCCGGAGACGGCGAGTGTCCGCACGAGGCGCTCGCGCTCGTCGAGAGTCTGGCGAAACGCCGACGCGGGGGGATCGATCAGCAGGCCCGCGAGCGGAATGAGGATCACCAGCAGCATGAGCTGCAGGGCGACTCCGTTCTTCGAACGCAGGAATGACAGCACGATGCGACTCCGGAGCCATCGCCAGATGTCTCGTCCGTGCTCCCTGCCGCGGCGCAGGCGTCCGATCGACTCGGCCGGACGCTGGCCACTCCGGTGACGTATCCCGGCGCATTCCGTCGGTCAGTTTTTCGGCATCCGCCTGGTGCGCTCCGTTGGCAGGGTGGTTCTCGGGCTCTGGATTGAAGGCTTCCTGGTGAAGGCTGTTCCGGCTCTTCCGCTTTCGCAGGTCCTGCCGCATCAGCGGTTTGAAGCGTGCGGTATCGCTCAGTTTCCGGCTGATCCCGGGGCGTGGTGTGGAAAAGTCGTCAACAGCAAACCGGGGCCTCCTTCCCGCGGGTTGGAGGTCGAATCGCCGATTCCTTCTCGTCGACAAGAACGATCACGAAGTTTTCATTGATGCGGAAGTCGTTCAGCCGCAGAAGGTTTCGTCAATAATCCGGTTGCGGAACGGCGGAAGTCATTGACTGTCTTGGATCAGAATTGGATAATCCGATCGGTCGTACATCGATATTTTGAGATACAGGGAACTCAATGTTCGGCAGTTTTGGCAGTTCGCATCCTTCTTTCACAAAGAAGAACTGCCGTCAGCCCTGATCTCCGTACGTCCAAGTGTTCGTCCGCTGTCCTATCCCATCCGACAGCGATCCCCACCTGAGAGAACCAATCTGGAGAACTCCAATCGACCTCGCAAGAGGCCCGCTCGGGGTGTTTCTGTTTGGCCACGAAGGTTTTTGGACCTTGAACGAAGAACTTCCGCAAAACGCGGACTCCGTACTTCCCGATGGGGCGAATTTGGAAGATTCGCCGCCCGTCAACCACCAGCAGAATGAGAGCGACATGACTTCAGCCGTGATGGATCCGCAGTCGGTCAAGAAGACTGACTCCCCCGCCCCTGTCTCGTTTCCGGAACTGTCGGACAAGCTTGAGAAGGACCTCGTTCAGGTCTTCAAGCTGATGGCTGACGAGACGCGGCTCAAGATCTTGATGTACCTGATCCGCGAGGGTGAGCTTCACGTTTCCGCCCTGTGCGAGCGGCTCAACCAGAGCCAGCCGGCGGTGAGCCATCACCTCGCGCTGCTTCGCGTGGCGGGCCTGATCGAGCCTCGCCGCGACGGCAAGCACAACTTCTACTCGGTGCAGAAGAACCGCTTCCACGAGATCGTGGCGCAGCTCTTCGAGAACTTCTCGGCTGAAGGACAGACCGTCCACTTCGAGGATTTCACGCTCAGCCAGAAGAACTAAGTGTCCGGGATCTCCGGATGACGAAATCAGGCCTGCGGGAACGTTCCTGCGGGCCTTTTTCGTTGGCCGATGAGCCCCGGAAAAGTCGACGCCGGGCATTCCAGTTCTCGAAGAACTGGACGACTCGGATCACCGGAGCTTGAGCAGGGCTGCGCGTCAACGACCGCCTGCTTCTTGTCCGAACGTCGTCGATTTACCTCGCCTTAAGCCGTACCCGAACCAGCAGGTCATTCAAGGCCGCGGAGGCCTCCTTCGGCGGAACCTCGGGGAGCGAGCTCGCCTCGAAAGCCTTCTGCAACTCACCTCGCAGACGTTCGTATTCCTGCTCGTGGAAGAGGAGGTCCGCCTTGTCGAGCACACCCTTCTCCGGACCATTCGCCTTGCGATTGATCAGGTCGGCGATGTAGGGAAGTCTCGCCGTCTCGTTGAGCCGCGGGAGGTTCGCCTCGACTTGGCCAGTGCGCATCAGGTGAATGCCGGTGAGCAGCACGCGGTAGATGTACAGCAGCGGTTTCACATGTGGCGGGTCCGATTTCGCAAACAGCTTCCGCTGGGTTTCGGCGAAGCCGAAGTAGTGGTGCGCATGGTTCTTCGTGACGCACCGCTTCGCGATCTCGACGAGCTCTTCGTGCTCCGGCGAAGTTTTCAGGACAAGCGGCGAGAGAACCTGCTCGAGGACATACCCGTTCTTCTTCAGCAGCAGGCCGAAGAACTTTCGGATGTCGTGCGTCACGAGGTCAATCTCGAGCCCGTCGTGAATTCCGGACTTCTCGATCGTCTCATGAGCCAGGTGAAGCCCGAGGACCTCTTTCAGCCGCAGGACGTGGACGCCGCGCAGGTCGAAGTCCGAGTCGGGCGACGGAAAACCGTACAGGTGTGCGCCGCTGATCGTCGCGAACAGGAGCGGATACGGATGCTGGTCGATCTGCCGCTGGAGCCGGGAGTCGAACGTCATGGGAGTCCCTCCGCTGTGGCCAGCCGTCGGGCCTTTCGGAGGAAGGCGTCGGCGCGGTCGTAGTCCGGGCGATCGGCGAGCCGGGTGCCGGCCAGCGCCTTGTCAAACTCCTGATGCAGGCTGAGCCGCCACTTCTCCGTTTCCGGCCAGGGGACCTCGCCCCGCTTGATGGCCCGCAACTGATCGCGATGGGCGTCCACCCGCAGCGGGACGATGCCTTCACGAAGGACATGAATCCCGGAGACCAGCAGGCGGATGAGGTGCATGACGTGCTTCCATTTGACCTCGCCCTGGTTCCGCAAGTCCGCCTGCATCTTTCGGAACTGCGACATGACATAGCCGTTGTAGGTCTGGTAGACCAGCCGCGAGAGGAACATCTCCCGCAGCGCGAGAAGCTCCCCTGCCAGCGGGGTCGCCTTCTCGACGAGCGGGGTATAGAGGCACTCCAGCACGTTCGGGTTCGCTTTGAGGGCCAGAACGAGGAACCGCTGCAGTTCCCAGTAATGTTCCTGTGTTGACTGACGTTCGAGCTGTTCGGGAACGCCGAACAGCGACCAGTGGGCTTCGGCGGTCGGGAGGAAGATCCCGCGGTAGTCGGTGTCCGATGACTCATCATCGAGGCCATACGCGCGCGATCCGATGACGCACCGGAAGATGACACGATCGAACAGTTCGGGACGTTCCGTTGCGGTTTCCTGCAGGCCAACCTGTCCGGCTTTGTAGTCGGCCAGCGCGACGACATCGGCGCGAGAAACCGCCTCTTCGACTCCGTCGGGAAACCGGACGCGGTAGGAGTGGTCCAGGTCTTCCGGAGTCCGGATCACCACCGCGACGGCCCCGGAAGGATGCAGCGTGCGCCCTCCCCTCCCCAGGACGGCGCGAAGGACCACAACCTGGGTGCCCACGGAATGAAGAGACGACAACGAGGAGCGAGGAGAATCACTCACGAATTGCCCCCACGTTGTGAACGCGGTGATGGGAGTGCAAAGAGAGACGACGGACACAAGGCCACGACGAGGACTCGATCCCCCGTCCCTGGCCCGCCGCGCACTCTGGTCAAAAAGGAACAGTGAGGATGAGCGAAGATGAGTGTTCCGCTGCTCTTTCCGGGCGCGAGCCCGCGATACGGAGGGAAAAGGACGGGAACACTGATCTTCGCTGATCCTCGCCTATCGGAGACAAGAACGCTGGTCGACGGTTCGCGCGATCTGCACGGGGGTGGGTCTGGATCGGCCTTCACAGGAGCCTCACGCCTGCTCTTCCCCCCAGGCGATCGCGAGCTGGACCAGGACGTCGACCGCCTTCTGCATCTCTTCGAGGCAGGTCCACTCGAGCGGCGAGTGCGGGTTGTGCTGTCCGGAAGAAAGATTGGGGGTCGGGAGGCCCGCCTCGGTCATCAGGGCTCCGTCGGTGCCGCCGCGGATGATGTCCATCCGCGGCTCGAGGCCGGTGCGGCGGACCGCCTCGACCGCCTTGGCCAGGGCGCGGGGTTCCTTCTGGAGGCCGTCCCGCATGTTGCGGTACTGCTTGCGGATCTCGACCTCGATGCGGCACCGCGGTTCGGCGTCCATCAGAGACCGTGCGATCCCCACGAGCAGATTGGCCTGGTCCTTGAGACGCTCCGTCTCGAAGTCCCGGAGGATGATCCGGGCGGAGGCTTTCGCGACGCCCCCTTCGACATGGTACGGATGCAGGAATCCGTCCCGGCCGTCGGTCGTCTCGGGGGTAAGCTTGTCCTTGGGGAGGCGGTCGAGGAACTGGCTCAGGATCCGGATCGCGTTGACCATCACCCCCTTGCCGACGGACGGATGCGTGTTGACTCCATGGACCGTGACGACCGCCTGGTCGGCGGAGAAGGTCTCGGAATCGATCCGGCCGACGCCGCCGGAATCGAGCGTGTAGCCGCAGACCCCGCCGAGCTTGTTGAAGTCGAGCCCTTCAATTCCCCGGCCGATCTCTTCGTCCACCGTAAAGCAGACCCGGATCGGCCCGTGCAGGATCTCAGGATGGGCCATCAGCTGGGCCGCCGCCGTCATGATCTCGGCGACCCCCGCCTTGTCATCGGCGCCGAGGAGCGTCGTCCCGTCCGTCGTGATGATCGTCGCCCCGACGAGCCCCGTCAGGGAGGGATGCTCGCTGACCTTGAGGACCTTGGACGGATCCCCGGGAAGGACGAGGTCTCCTCCGGGATAGTTGCGATGGACGATCGGATGGACGTTCGTCGCGGAGTATTCGGGCGACGTGTCGACGTGCGCGTTCCAGACGATCATCGGCGCTGCGTGCGAAACCGTCGCGGGGACAGTCGCCATGACGATCCCCCGCTCGTCGCAGGAGATGTCCGTCAGTCCCATCTCGCGGCACTCGTCCGCCAGCATCCGGGAGAGTGTGAGCTGCTTCGCCGTGCTCGGGGAGGTCGCGCTCGTCTCATCCGACTGGGTGTCGATGCGGACGTACCGGAGGAAGCGGTCGAGAAGCGTGGACATGGAGGGCGGCTTTCAGCTTTCAGCCGTCAGCGTTCAGCACGTCAAACGGACGATGCTTAGAAGAACAGGGGCCAATTGGAGCCTGATCGGGATCGATCGGCTCCTGCTCATGGCTGAATGCTGACAGCTACTCGTTGAGTTCCTTCTCCTTGTCCGCGGCGAAGCCGTTGACCTTCGTCTCGTACGTCTTGGTCAGTTCCTGGACCTGTTCCTTGGCCCCCTTGGCGTCGTCTTCCGTCATCGTCTTTTCCTTCTCCGCCGTTTCGATGCTCTTGTTGGCGTCACGGCGGATGTTCCGGATGGCGACGCGAGCGTCTTCCGCAAGTCCGTTGACCCGCTTGATCATCTCCTTGCGTCGCTCGCCGGAGAGAGCCGGCACGTTGATCCGGACGATGCGGCCATCCGAGATCGGAGCCATTCCGGCGTCGCTCCCCTGGATCCCCTTGACGATGTCCTGGAGCTGGGCGGCGTTGAAGGGGCGGATGACGATCTGCTGCGGCTCGGGGCAGCTGATGTTCGCGATGTGCTTGAGCGGCGTCGGCGAGCCGTAGACGTCGATGCGGATCGAGTCGACGAGGCCGGGGGTTGCGCGGCCGGTCCGCAGCCCCTGGAGCTGATTGCGGAAGACGTCCGCCGCCTTCTCCATGCGTTCTTCGGCGTCGAAAAGGATCTCGTCCTGGGTCATGGGGTCACTCGCTGTCGTGGAACTCGGCTTCGCAAGCCGTCCCGGCGTTGTCGGCCGGGGTTTGCGGCGGCATTCAAAAAACTCTCCAGAATTCCGGGCGACGATAGCCGAGAGTTCCGATGTTGAGAAGACATGCGGCACGCCCGCCCCTTAGAATCGAGGGACCCCGATCGGTTCCCCCCCGCCGCCAGCTGCCTGTATCGCCACACCCCGTTTTTCGCCCTCCCCCTGCCCTTTCCCCCACGTGTGATGACCGAGCCTTCCCCCCTCTCGGATGTGACACCCTTCGATTACGACCCTCGGACGCGCGTCGTCTTCGGCCCGGGGACGCTCTCCCAGCTCGGGACGCTCGCGCGCGAGATCGGCGGACGTCGGGCGCTGCTCGTCACGGACGCGGGGCTTAAGCAGGCGGGCCACCAGGAGCGGGCGGCGGAACTCCTCCGCGCGGCGGACTTCGACGTCGCGATCTTTGACGCGGTTCACCCCAATCCGACGACGGACGACGTCGACCGCGGCACCGCCTTCGCCAGGGAGACGCAGCCGGACCTCCTCGTCGGCCTCGGCGGGGGGAGCAGCATGGATGCCGCGAAGGGGATCAACTTCCTCCTGACGAACGGCGGCAAGCTCGAGGACTACCGCGGCCTCAACAAGGCGACGAAGCCGATGCTGCCGCTCATCGCCATCCCGACGACCGCCGGGACCGGCAGCGAAGCGCAGTCGTATGCCGTCATCGCCCACAGCCAGACCCATATGAAGATGGCGTGCGGCGACCGGAAGGCAGCGGCCCGGATCGCGATCCTCGATGCCGAGCTGGCGGTCACGATGCCGCCCACGGTTGCGGCGGCGACCGGGATCGACGCGATCAGCCACGCACTCGAAAGCTACGTCACCACGGCCCGCACGCCGATGTCGTCCCTCTTCGCCCGCCGGGCCTGGAAGCTGCTGTTCCGCGCGTTCCCGACGGCGATCCGGGAGCCGAAGAATCTCGAGGCCCGCGGCGCGATGCTGCTCGGAGCCCACCTGGCGGGGATGGCGATCGAAAACTCGATGCTCGGAGCCACGCATGCGCTGGTGAATCCGATCTCCGCCCACTTCGATACCGTGCACGGCGTCGCGATCGGCGTGATGCTGCCGCACGTCCTCGAATTCAACGCCCCCGCGGTTGACCGGCTCTACGCCGATCTGGCACAGGACCTCGGACCCGCCAACGGAGTCGCCTCTCCGGGGCGTCGTCTTGCGGACGCCGCACGCCGGCTAGTCTCGGAAGCCGGTTCTCCCGGAACCCTCGCCGCCTGTGGTGTCTCACCGGACAGGCTTTCGACCATGGCTCGCGAAGCTTCCGAGCAGTGGACCGCCCGGTTCAACCCCCGTCCCGTCGATGTCGCCGCCCTGGAATCGCTTTATGCGGCGGCGCTGGGAGCGGCCTGAGATGCCCCCCTCTCCTCCGCTCCAGATCCTGATCGAGGATGGACCGGTCATCGCCGTGAACAAGCCGCCGGGGCTCGTCTCGCAGGCAGGACCGCCGGGAATCCCGAGCATCGTTAACGACGTCAAGGACTACCT
>JAEYWB010000890.1 GCA_023429275.1 Planctomycetota bacterium | reverse complement strand
CGATCCCGCAGGCGGACTACTACGCCCTCGCCGGGATGTTCACGAGCACCGATCTGTGCGCCGGACTGCGGAACCAGATGGGGGGCTCGGGCCTCGCCTACTACGACACGAATCTCCTCCTCACCGTCTCCGGAAAGAAACGGGAAGTGACGCCGGAACTCGAAAAGAAGATCGAGGAAGCGAAGGCGAAGGCGGAAGAGGCCCGGCTCGAGTTCGTGAAGATCCGGGACAGCGGCGAAGGCCGCAAGCCGGGACCTGACGGCCGGCCGAAGCAGCAGATCGCCCGGCAGAAGTGGAACCGTCTCCAGGCGGAAGTGGTGGCCCTCAACGACCCCGCCGTCATCGGCGATGTCGCCCTCGGCGTCCGGGACAGCAAGACGATCGGCGATACCGAGATCCGGATTCGCGGCGAAGCCGAAAAGCTTGGTCCGATCGCTCCCCGCGGATTCCTGAGCCTTCTCAACCTGCCCGATGCCCCGAAGATCCCGGGCGACTCGAGCGGCCGGCTGCAACTGGCCGAGTGGATGACCCGTGCCGACAACCCCCTCACCTCGAGGGTCGTCGTGAATCGTGTCTGGCATCATCTGTTCGGGCGGGGGCTCGTCTCGACCGTCGACAACTTCGGAGTGAACGGCGACCTGCCGACTCACCCCGCCCTGCTCGATCACCTTGTCGAGCGGTTCCAGGCAGACGGCTGGTCGGTGAAGAAGCTGGTCCGGACGCTCGTCCTGACCCGCGCCTACGGGCTCGGCTCGTCGGCGACAGACGGTCATCTGGAGAAGGATCCGGCGAACCGGTTCGTCTGGCGGCACTCCCCGCGCCGTCTGACGGCCGAAGAGCTGCGCGACGCCGCTCTCGTCACGTCCGCCCAGCTGTCGCACGCCCGTCCGGACGACGTCCCGTCGAAGTCGTTCCGCGTGATCGAGCTGCCGAACAACGGCCCCCAGGCGAAGAGCCTCGACAAGTACGCCCGTGAGAGCACGCACCGCAGCGTCTACCTTCCGCTCCTCCGTACGCTCGTCCCCCGCTCGCTCGAAGTGTTCGACTTCGCCGAACAGGGGATGGTGACCGGAAACCGCGAGGTCACGACCGTGGCGACGCAGGCTCTGTATCTGCTCAACGACGAGTTCGTTCGCCGACAGGCCCTGGGGTTCGCCGAGCGAGTCCTGGCGAGTGACGGCGATGACGACCAGAAACTCGAGCAGGCCTACCTGCTGGCTCTCGGACGGACCCCGACTTCGGATGAACGTCAGCGGGCGAAGGACTACATCGAAACTTTCGCCGCTGACGCGGCGACGCTTCTGGCGACATCATTCGAGGCCAAGCCCGACGCTCCCGGCCCCTCGGCCCCGGAGACCGCGGGGACGGGAACGAACAGGAGCTCCGCGCCGGAGCCGATCGATGTGGACCAGAATGACCTCGATCCCCGCTCGCTCGTCTCGGGCGAAGGAGTGGTGAAAGCCAGGGACCCGCGTACCGCCGCCTGGGCGAGTTTCACCCAGGCCCTGCTGGGCTCGGGCGAATTCCAGTACCTGCAGTAGCCGTCACGTCGAGGCAAAACGGTCCGAACACGGACACCACCAACCGTACTCAGCCAAACCCTCAGCCCCGGTGCCATCATGATCGACCATTTCAACCTTCACTCACTTTCCCAGGCCTTCAGCCGCCGTGCGGCCCTCCGCACGGCAGGGGGCGGCTTCGGCTACCTCGCTCTCGCCGGGATGCTCGGTCTTCAGTCGAAGACCGCTCGCGCCGCCGGGGAGGGAGCCAAGGTCGGACCGCTCGCTCCGAAGCCCCAGATGATTCCCGCGAAGGCGAAGCGGATCATCTTCGTCTTCATGGAAGGGGCGATGTCGGGCGTCGACACCTTTGAATACAAGCCGAAGCTCCAGGCGAGCGACGGCAAGCCCGGTGTCGGCGGCGGAAAGTTCGTCGCCTCGAAATTCAAGTTCCAGCAGTACGGCGAATCCGGAACGTGGGTCTCGGAGCTCTATCCCCACGTCGCTCAGCACGTCGACAAGCTCTGCTTCATCCGCGGTCTCCATACCGATACCCCTGCCCATCCGCAGGCCGTCATGCAGCTCCACACGGGGGCGGCGAACGCCACGCTGACCCGCCCCTCGATGGGGGCCTGGCTCCTCTACGGCCTCGGCACCGAGAACCAGGACCTGCCGGGATATGTGACGGTCAACCCGTCTCCCAACTTCGGCGGTGCGGTCAACTACGGCAGCGCCTTCCTGCCGGCTCACTACCAGGGGACGAAGATCGACGACTCCGGGTTCCTGCAGAACCTCCGCGCCCAGCAGCTCACCTCGCTGCAGCGGAAGCTGATCGACCTCGTCCAGGCGATGAACCGCGACCTCGCGGCGAAGCCGGGCGCTCCCGAGGCGATCGAAGGGGTGATCTCCTCCTACGAGCTCGCATTCAAGATGCAGGGCAAGGTCCCGGAACTCCTCGATATCTCCAGGGAGCCGCAGCACGTCCAGGACGCCTACGGCGTGAAGCCTGGCCCCCAGGGGAGTTTCGCACGGCAGTGCCTCATCGCCCGGCGGCTCAGCGAGGCGGGTGTCCGCTTCGTCCAGATCCGCCAGGGAGGCTGGGACCACCACAACAACCTGCACAAGGGACTGATCAACAACTCCGCCATGACCGACCAGCCGACGGCTGCCCTCCTGGCGGATCTCGAACAGCGGGGTCTGCTGGAAGACACCCTCGTGCTGTTCGGAAGCGAGTTCGGCCGGCTGCCGACCGCCCAGGGAGAGGATGGCCGCGACCACAACATCACCGGCTACTCGATGTGGCTGGCAGGGGCCGGCGTCAAGAAGGGCTTCTCGTACGGTTCGACCGACGAGTACGGCACGCATGCTGTCGAAGGGCGGATGCACTCGATGGACCTGCACGCGACGCTGCTGGCCCTGATGGGACTCGACCACGAGATGCTGACCTACAACTACGCCGGACGCGACTTCCGGCTGACGGACGTAGCCGGCAGCGTCGTCCGGGAGATCTTCGCATGAGTTTCTCCGACACCGATCCGGGAACGGCGAGGACAACGTCTCACACCCCGGGCGGTCAGCGCCCGGGGGGAACGACCACGTCCTCAGCCGAAGAGACCGATGTCCTGGAACTGGTGGCGAAAGCCCTCCAGGGGATCCGATTTGGCGAAGTGGCAATCGTCGTGGTCAATGGTCAGGTGGACCGGATCGATCGAGTTCACAAGTCGCGTCCGTATCGGGCCCGTCGCGACCATCGGGACTGACCGCACTCGCCAGCTCCCCGCGCGAGGCGGCTGGGGCGTGCCCTGCCCGCCAGCGGCCTTTGGCTCTACAGTGGAACGTCAGGAAAGACGTTCTCGATGAGCGCCGAATGCCCGGCGGAGGTGACGGATGCAGACGATGCCCATGCTCACGGCCGATCCGCGGGACAAGGCGGCCCTGTATCGCCAGCTCGCCGAGCAGATCAGGTCGCTCGTGGCGGAGGAGCGCGACTTCATCGCGAACATGGCGAACTGCGCGGCGGTCCTCTTCGGCACCCTTCCCGACGTCAACTGGGCGGGCTTCTACATTGCCCGCGGGACTGACCTGGTTCTCGGCCCGTTCCAGGGAAAACCGGCCTGCGTCCGGATCGGGCCGGGACGTGGAGTCTGTGGCGCGGCAGCCGAACAGCGTCGGACGATCGTGGTCCCCGATGTCCACGAGTTCCCCGGTCACATCGCGTGCGACTCGGCTTCGAATTCCGAGATCGTCGTCCCGCTCGTGGCCGAAGGGGGTCTGCTCGGCGTGCTCGACATCGATAGCCCGCTTACCGGGCGGTTCGATGCCGATGACGCCGCGGGTCTGGAACGCCTCGCCACGATCCTGCTGGCGGCTTCGGATCCGAGAGGTCTCTAATGCTTTGTCACACGAAGGATTCTGGGTTGCGTCCATTAGCCGGCGGGCGCTAGCCCCCGGTTCGAACCGGATGCTCGCGCGTTCCGGCTAATCTCGGCTAATCTAACGAACCCCAAGTCCTAGCCGTGCCAAAACACTAGCCGCCACGATCAACCGGTCATTGGGAGTCAGTTCGTCCTTTCGCTACCGACCCCGGTGAGGCCATCTCAGTCCCGTCAGGGACGAAAGGAAATAGCCCCCCGTGCAACGGGGGGACAGCTGTGTCTCAATGCCCGCGGCACGCCGGCAGAGGCCCGGCTGGCTGATATGCGGCCTCCGATTCGGACCGCGCTCCGCTGGCGCGACGCGGTTGAACGGATTTCTCGGAGCTCGCGATGTCATCGCTTCACTTCCGTCCGAGGCCGAGCGTCTTCTTGCAGTACGCGATGCTCCGCTCGATTTCCCCCTTCTGATACTCCTTCTCCGCTTCCTTGCGATCGACGCCGGCTGGCGGCGACCAGCCGTCGCGCGGTTTGCCCGACTTCGCGATGGCGATCATCCGCGCGAGGTCCTCCGCGCGGGCCTTCGGCCAGACCTTCCAGTACCCCGGCGTGAGGTACGGGATCTCGCGATTGAAGCCGGAGATCGTCTCGATGTTGACCGGGACGTTCGGGCAGAGTTCGGCGAACTTCCTGAAGTACGCCGGCAGATCGATGTTTCCTTCTCCCATGGCCGTCCACTGAACGGTCAGACCCTTCGGGCTTTCCCAGATCGCCGAATCGCGAAGGCTCGTCGTTAGCGCGTAGGGGGCGAGATTCTCGAGATTGGTCAGCGGGTCCTCGAGCGTCCAGACGGCGTTCCCCGAGTCGACGTTCGCTCCGACGTACTCCTTCCCGGCCTGCTCAATGAGGCTCACGAGCGCGCGCGACTGCATGGCGCCGGCATGGTTTTCGACGGCGATCTTGACGCCGAGATCCATCGCCGCGCTGCGGCACTTCCGGCAGACTTCCACCGTGTCGGCAATGCGAGCCTCGATTCCCCCGGGGGTGGACCGGTCGGAGCCGTTGCCGAGGATCACCCGCAGCACCGGCGATCCGAGGTCTTTTGCGACTCTCAGCCCGAGCCGCAGATGTTCCTCCGCCGTCCCCCAGTCCTTCTTGAACGTCGTCGAGGTCGGACAGATGCTCCACGTCCCGAGGTAGATCTCGAGGCCGGCCTCTTCCGCCCGCTTCCGCAGTTCGGTGAGCGGCTTCGTGTCGAAGCTTTCGAAGGCCATCAGGTCGGTGATGAACAGGACGTCGACCGCGAGCGACTTTGCGTAGTCGATGAGCTGCGGCGCCTTCCATCCCATCGCTCTCACGGCGAAGTTATCGATCCCGAGCCGGATCTTCTTCGGCGATACGTCCTGAGCCCCTGCGGCGTCGCTTCGCAAGAGGGCTGCGCCGGCCGCTGAGGCGGCCAGCACCGACTGAAGCCATGCGC
>JAEYWB010000063.1 GCA_023429275.1 Planctomycetota bacterium | reverse complement strand
ATCCTGTCGAGAGCGGACGACCGCGTCACGAGATCCCGATCCGTCGAATGAAGGAGGTCGGGGCGTGCGCCTCGGCCGATCTCTCCCCGTCGCCGCGGATGACCGACAACGGAATCCCCGTACCAATGCCTCAGCCTGCCTCGCGATCGCTTTTCGTCTGCCCGTCATTTGCTCATTGCGTCGTCGTCTGCTTGTTCCTCCTGGTTCTCGGCGGCATCGGCTTCGAAGGATTCTCGAACGCAGCCGTGGCCGCGGAACCGGTCGAATCGCTCGCTCCGTCGATCCGCCAGGTGATCGACGGGACGCCCGAGGAGCGAAGAGAAGCGGAACGGAGGCTCGTGGCGGCCGGGCCGGCGGCTCTTGCGGCACTGCCGGCTCCCGGTGTGGTTGAAGACGAGTCGGCCCGGGAACGCTTCGCCAGGATCCGCTCGCGGATCGAGCTGCATCAGCTGGCCATCCTGCTCGACGATCCGGATGAGGCGGTCCGGCAGCGGGCGGAGGGGGTGCTGAGCGCGAAGGATCGCAAGGCGCTCGACCGGCTCCCCGACACCAAGTCCCTCAAGACGGAAGAGGGCCGCGCGGCGCTGGAACGGGTCCGGGTCGAAATCACCCGCCGTAACACGCGGAACCTCGACATCACGATCGTCGTGCTGATCGGCGTCGTGATCGGGCTTCTGCAGGAGAAGTTCGGTGCGGAGGTCGTGATGCTGACGGCCCTCCTGGCCCTCGTGACCTTCCGGGTGATCACGCTCGACCAGGGGCTGATGGGCTTCGCCAACCCGGCCATCCTGACGATTGCGGCCCTGTTCATCGTCGGGGCGGGGCTGCAGGGGACCGGGGCGATGGAGTTCCTCAGCCGGTTCCTGTTCGGCAACCCGCAGCCGGAGACGAAACTGGTCCGGCTGATCGCCCCGGTCGCCGGGACGTCGGCCTTCATGAACAACACGACGATCGTGGCGTTCTTCCTGCCGGTGTTCGTCAACGTCGCCAAGAAGATGCGGCTCTCGCCGTCGAAGCTGCTGATTCCCCTCTCGTACGCGTCGATCCTCGGTGGAACCTGCACGCTGATCGGAACCAGCACCAATCTCGTCATCGACGGCACCCTTCGCGAGCAGGGGCTGGGCGGGATGACGATGTTCGAGCTCTCGCCGGTCGGAATCCCGGTGACGCTCTTCGGGATCTTTTTCCTCGCCACGTTCGGCCAGCGGCTCCTTCCCGACCGGAAGGACCTCCTCGAATACGCCGAATCCCACCCCCGCGAGTACACCGCCGAGCTGATTGCCCGTGCCGACTGCCCCTTTGTCGGCCAGACCATCCGCGCCGCCGGACTCCGCGATCTGCCGGGGCTCTACCTCTACCAGATCGAGCGGGCCGGCGAGCTGCTCTCCCCCGTCGCTCCGACGGAGAGGATCCAGGCGAACGACACCCTCTATTTTTCCGGGATCGTCGGGACGATCATCGATGTCCAGCGGATCCGCGGTCTCGATCCCGTCGAACACCATGACGACCCCGCGCCCCCGGAAACGGCGCCGGCGGAAGGGGCCGCGAGCGGCTCGAACGAAGGGGCCGCCACGACAGGCATCAGCCGCCGGGCAGCGCCGCGGACGGGACACCAGCTTGCCGAAGTGGTGATCTCGCAGAGTTCGCCCCTCGTCGGCAGCAGCGTCAAGGACGCCGACTTCCGATCGCGCTACCAAGCCTCCATCATCGCCGTCCACCGGAGCGGCCAGAAGCTGGCGGAGAAGATCGGGAAGATCGTCCTCGAGGCCGGGGACACGTTGCTCGCCGACGCCGCCGCGGATTTCCCCCGGCGCTGGCGGAACTCGCGGGACTTCATCCTCGTTTCCGGGCTCGACGACTCCGCGCCGGTCGAACACCACCGCGCCTGGCGGGCCCTGGCGATCCTGGTGTTTGTCGTGATCGGCATGTCGTTCTCACCGGAACTGGCGGTGATGGTCGCCATGGCGGGGGCGGCCGCCTCGATCTTCACCGGCTGCGTGTCGAGTCGCGAAGCCATGCGGTCGATGGATCTGTCGGTCCTGATCCTGGTGGCCGCGGCGCTCGGGGTGAGCCGGGCACTCGACACCAGCGGCGCCGCGGAGTGGATCGCCGCGCACATGCTCGCCATCGTGAAGCCCTACGGAGCGATCGCGATTCTCGCGGCCCTGGTCTTCCTGACCGGGATCCTGACGGAGCTCCTCAGCAACAACGCCTGCGCGGCCCTGATGGGAACCCTGGCGATCGCGACTGCCCGGGCGACCGGCCTCGACCCCCGGCCCCTGCTCCTCGCCGTGGCGGTGACCTCGTCGTACGGCTTTGCGACGCCGATCGGCTACCAGACAAACCTGATGGTCCTGAACCCCGGCGGCTACAAGTTCGCCGACTACCTGCGGATCGGCATCCCGCTCTACCTGGTCTGCTGGACGCTGACGGTAATCCTGATCCCGCTCTTCTGGACGATGACGCTGCCGGGGTAAGGGGTTGAGCATTGAGCGACTCGTGTTGAGTGTTCGAACACGAAGGGCGGCAGCGACGCCGTTCGCCCCATTCGACGGTCAACTCTTAACGCTCAACGCTCAACCCACTAAGCTTTTCGCTTTTCCCGCCAGGTCCGAGATCCGTTCCCATGAAAGCGCTGGCCGTTCGTGCCGGAGTCAAGCACTCTGCGCACGTTGCCGAACTCCCCGAACCCCGCCTCGACGAGATTC
>JAEYWB010000052.1 GCA_023429275.1 Planctomycetota bacterium | reverse complement strand
CGACAAGCCGTCGAACGGCTGGCCCTTCAGGCCGCTCGGCATGGATCTCGACAGGCTCCAGGCCCGATGGGCCTGGCTGGACGAACGAATGACCCTTTGGGCCGGAAAAGACACGATCAGGCCACGGCACTCAAAACTTCAGCAATTACTGCGGCTTCGCCACCTTCAAAGGGCTGACCTGATAGGTCGTCCCGCTGGGCGTCCGATCCACGAAGACGGATCCAGGGCCAGGTGCTCGCCCCGCATGTGGCGAGCAATCGTCTGGAACAGCTTGGCTCAGGAATACCTGATCGACCTGGAAGGTCGATCTACGGGACGAATCACCGCTCCGTGCACAAGTGTCACTTGGCCGCGGTCTGCGGCGGGGTGTAGCCGGGGGAGCCGATCCAGGACTTCTCGACCTGCTGGTCTTCGAACTTCCAGAGCCGGATCTCGCCGTCGTAGCTGCCGGTCACGATCTTGCCCGCGGCCGGGAGGTAATCGACCGAGTAGAGCCATTCCTTCGAGCCCTGGAAGTTCTTCGCCTGCTGGCCATTTGTCGCGTCGTAGATCCGCGCCGTCTTGTCGGCGCTGCAGCAGACAACCTTGTTCCCCGGCAGCATCTTGAGCCGGAAGACCTCGCCTCCAAGCCCCATGTTGCGGACCTGCTTGGCGTCGCTGATCTTCCAGACGCGGAGCTGCTTGTCGTTGCCGCCGGAGATCACGTGCTCGTTGTCGGCCAGGAAGCCGACCGTGTAGACCGAGTCCCCATGGGCGCTGAACGTCGCGATGCCGTCGCCGGTCGCGGCATCGAACACCTTCGAAGTCTTGTCGCGGCTCGCAGAGGCGAGACGCTTGCCGTCGTGCGACCAGGCGACATCCATCACCCAGTCGGCGTGGTCTTCGATGAGGACCAGTTCCTTCCAGGTGGCGACATCGAAGATCCGGATGGAACGGTCCGCGCCGCAGGTCGCCAGCCGCGTCCCGTCCGGGTTGAAGGCGACGCTGAAGACGGAGTCCTCGGTCGTCACGAGATCCGCGAGGAGCGCTCCGTCGGCGACGTTGAAGACCTTCGCTTCACCCGCCTGACCCGGAGTCCCTCCGGCCAGGACGATCCGCTGGCCGTCCGCACTGAAGATGAGCTGGTGAACCCGCTCGGCGACGTTCCCGATCCGCCGGGCGACCGTCCCGTCCGGGATGTTCCAGAGGATGACTTCATGGTACCCGCCCGAGGCGAGCAGCTTGCCGTCCGGGCTGATCGCGACCGCCGTGACCGGGATCGGAACCTTGTACGCCTCGGGAGCCGGGGGCTGGGCGAACTTCGGCATGATGCGGATCAGGGCCGCCGTCGGCTCGATCCCGGCATCGACCTGGGCGCCGAGCTGCACCCACTTGTTGACGAGGGCGATCTGCTCCTTGGTGAGCGGGTCGGCATCCTGCGGCATCGAGCCGTCGCCGATCTGCGTGCAGAGGTTGCAGTCGGTCTTCCCTGGCTCGATCGCGGCGCCGGACTCGCCCCCCTTCATGATGGCGGCGTAGTTTTCCATGTTGAACCGCCCCTTCGCCATCCGGGCGTTGTGGCAGGCGAGACACCGCTGGTAGAAGATCGGCGCGACTTCGTGCGAGAACGAGACCCACTGGTTGAGCCCCTTCAGGTGCGCTTCAACCCCCTTCTGCTTTGCGACCCAGCCTTCCCGGGCCGACTTCGCGGCCGCCTCGAGCTGCGGGACCTTTGCCTTGAGGGCTGTCACTTCCGGATCGAGCTTCGCGATCGTTTCGTTCGACTTCGTGATCGTCTGCTGGGCGGCAGCGATCGTTTCATTGGACTTCTTGACCACCGCTTCGGCGTCAGCGAACGGCTTGACCGTCGCTTCGAGAGCCTTCTTCTTCTCATCAACCGCTTTCTTCCGGTCTTCGACGGCCTTCTTCTTTTCGCCGAGAGCCTTGTTGCGGTCGTCGAGGACCTTCTTCTTCTCGTCGAGGGCTTTCTTCAGGTCCTCGGCCCCCTTCTTCTTTTCGTCGAGGGACTTTTTCGCGTCTTCAATCTGCTTCGGGTCGTTGGCCTTGGTCGCTTCCTCGACCGCCTTGGTCGCGGCCTCCACGCCCTTCATCCCCTCGGTCAGCGCATTCGTCGCGGCTTGAACGTCCTTTGTCGATTCCTCGATGGCCTTCCCCGCCTCTTCCACCGCCTTGTTCGCGTCATCGAACGCCTTGGTCGCTTCGGCGACCCCCTTCTCGGCCGCGGTCTTCGGCTCGGTCGCCTTCGTCAGGGCCTCCTGCTGCTTCGGGAGGGCTTCCTGATTCTCCTTGACCTGCTTGTTCGCCTGGTCGAGCTCGCGTTTCGCCTTGAGCAGCATCTGCTCCTTCGTCCGAAGCTGAGCCGCAGCCGCCTGGAACTCCGTCGCGGCTGCGTCCCGCTGGGACAGCGCGGTGGCGGCGTCGGCTTTGAGCTGCGTCAAAACAGCGTCATCAGCCATCCCCTGCGAGGCGGGAATGCCCAGGAACGCGACGAGATAAACCAGGAGGGAGAGAGACTTCGACATAGACGGATCCGGAG
>JAEYWB010000047.1 GCA_023429275.1 Planctomycetota bacterium | reverse complement strand
CTCAAGGAGTTCGGCGACATCGAGATCGAACAGCTCGGCGAGCCGGAGCCGCCTCCTGCTGCTGCCGCTCCGTCGGAGAAGGGAAAGAAGGGGACCAAAGCGAAAGGAGCCGGAGCGAAGCCGGTTCCCCCGCGGCCGGTCGATCCCCGATTCGCTCCCGATGAGCTGGATGACCCCGGTCCGCCGATTGACCCCGTGATCGGAGACCCGAGTTTCTGGCAGCGCCGGATCGACGAGCTCGGCCGCGAGTAGCGGCCCGCCATCTCGTCGCCGGATCGACAAGACGAATCGGCATGATGCGCGAAATCGATGCCACGCTGACTGACTACGGGCTCGCGATCGAGTGCGCTCTCCTGGCGATCTCACTCGGCCGATCGAGTGATCGCGACGTCACCGTGAAGTGGGCAGGAGCCGGTTTCTTCGCCTTCATGGGGATCTCAGCCGCGCTCGGCGGGACCGTCCACGGCTTTTGTCCGGATCTCACCTCGACTGCTTGTCAGGCACTCTGGCAGCTGACTCTTCAGGCCATCGGCCTCTCTGCCATCTCGATGTGGATCCTCGGAACGTCCCTGATCGTCCTCGGCCCCGGGCGCCGTCTTCTTGCGGGAGTCGGCGTGTTGATGCTTGTGGCCTACAGCGTCGCAGCGGTGCTGGTGACGCAGCAGTTCTGGATTGCGTTCACGATCTACCTTCCGGCGGCACACCTCCTGCTTGCCGGATTCTTCGTCGCAGCCCGGAGGGCTCCGCTCCCCGCAGCCGTCGGAGCGACAGGTTCCCTTCTGTCGTTTCTTTCCTCAGGCATCCAGATGGCGAAGGTCGGCGTCCACCCGATCTATTTCAGTCACAACGCCCTCGTGCACGTCGTCCAGGCGGCCGCGCTCTACCTCATGTTCCGGGGAGTCGCGGGATTGGCACTACGAGTCCCAGGGGCGGCAGACGTCTCCGAGACTCCGGCCCCTTCGTGAACCCGGAGATTCCGTGCATTCGACCGCAGCCTGGAGATCGGCGATGAGGAATCGAGGACTGAGAGCCTGGGGCCACGAAACTTCGGCCTTTTTCGACGCCGCCTGGGCCTGCCCTGGGTATCGACAGCACCGGCAGACGGCCCGCTCGGGGTGTCCGGCGGGAGGCTTTCCAGAGAGCTCTTCCTCAGCAAGATGCTCTCTCAGTCCAGGAGGTCCATCGTGCTGACACGTCGCGAGTTGCTGAAGAGGTCGGCCCGGGCGGGAATCGGTGGCGCGTTCGCCGCATCGCTGCGCGAAACGCGGGGCGAGGCGCCGGGGGGAGTCGAGGTCAACGATGTCCAGTCACAGACGAACGCCACGCGTGTCCGCGAAATCAAGGCTCCGGAATCGATCGACGCGTTTCAGGAGGTCCTCTCTCTCGCCCGCCGCGAAGACCGCGCCGTCAGTCTCTCGGCCGGGCGCCATGCGATGGGCGGCCAGCAGTTCGGCACCGGGACGATCCTGCTCGATACCGACCAGTTCCATCGCGTTGTCGCGTTCGATCGGGTGAACGGCCGCATCACGGTCGAGGCGGGAATCCAATGGCCCGAACTGATTGACTACCTGCTGGCGGAACAGAAAGGACAGGCCAGGTCCTGGGGCATCCGCGAGAAGCAGACGGGAGTGGACCGGGTCAGCATCGGCGGATCGCTCGGCTCCAATATTCACGGGCGGGGGCTGAAATTTCCGCCGATGGTCTCCGACATCGAGTCGTTCACGCTTCTTGATGCCGCGGGCCGAGTCCACGAGTGCAGCCGGACCTCGAACACCGAACTGTTCTCGCTGGCAATCGGCGGCTACGGACTGTTCGGGATCGTCCTTCACGTCACGCTCCGGCTTGTTCCACGGAGGAAGGTCCAGCGCGTCGTCGAAATCATCCCGGTGCGGGACCTGATTCCGTCGATCGAAAAGCGGGTGAACGATGGATTCCTGTTCGGGGACTGTCAGTATTCGACCAATCTCGAGTCGACACCCGAAGCGCATCCCGGGGTCTTTTCCTGTTATCGCCCTGTCGCGGACGACACGCCGGTCCCGGAGCCCCAGAAGCAGATGACTGCCGAAGGATGGATGGATCTCTACCGGCTCGCCCGCACCGACAAGAAGAAGGCGTTCGAAACCTTCAGCACGTACTACCGGTCAACGGACGGCCAGGTCTACTGGTCGGACACGCACCAGCTCGCCGGGAACTTCGATTCCTACCGCAAGGCGGTCGATCGCAAGCTGGGAACGCAGATGATCACCGAGGTCTACGTCGACCGCGAGCGGTTCGTCCCGTTCATGGGGAAGGTGCGGCAGGACTGCATCGACCACGGCGTCGACCTGACCTACGGCACGATCCGCTTCATCGAGCCCGATACGGAGACGTTCCTCCCCTGGGCAAAAGACCGCTCGGTTTGCATCGTCTGCAATCTGAACGTCGTTCACACCGACGAGGGGATCAGGAAGGTCAGCGACGACTTCCGGCGGATGATCGACCGCGCCATCGAGTTCGGCGGCCGGTACTACCTCACCTACCATCGCTGGGCCACACGAAAGCAGGTCGAGACCTGCTACCCCCGGTTCGTCGACTTCCTGCGTCTCAAGAAGAAGTATGACCCGCAGCAGCGGTTCCAGAGCAACTGGTACCGCCACTACCGGGAGATGTTCGCGGACGTACTGTGAGGCCTGCGGCAGCCAGCTGCTCGACAGGCCCCACCGTCGCCCAAGAGAATCCTACTTTGCCGAAAGATTCGTGAGCCTGATGTTCCGGAACTGAATCTTCATCGGCGGGCCGGCATGGAGCTGGAGGGCGAGAATGCCGGAGGCCTTGCGGTTCTTCGCGTCGTTGTCCTGCAGGTCTGCCATGACGGTCCCGTTGATCGACTGAACGAAGTGAAAGTCCCTGGCCTCGATCTTGTATTCGTTCCAGTCGCCGGGCTTCACCTTCTTGAAGAGCTCCTTGTTGTCGCCGACCTCGCCGACAACCTTGGGCTTCGCGTCTTCACCGATGACGGATTTCTGGCCGCGGACGCAGAGCATCCCGCGGAAGCGTTCGCCGTAACACGAGCCGACAAATGTTCCGCCCGCGTCGATATCGGCCTGGTAACCGCCGACGACCCATTTCTGGTTGGGGACCTCGAAGCTGCGGTACTGGATCCCGGAGTTCCCCCCTTCGATCTTGTACTCGGCCGTGAGGACGAAGTCCTTGAGCTCCCCGCCGCGCCAGATCAGGAAGGTATTCCCCTTGGTCGGCTTCTCAGCGGTCGTCTGCCCGACGATTGCGCCGTCTTCGACGCGCCAGAAGTCCGGGTTTCCATCCCACTTCTCGAGGGTCTTGCCATCGAAGATCGCGACGGCCTCCTCGGCCGAGGTGAACGCAGGGATCAGCAGCAGGAGAGCCAGCGACACGAGAGCGCAGCGACACATGAGTCGGCCTTTCTTCGGGAGAGAACGATCCGGCCGGCCTTTCCCGTCCAGGATCGAGTCACCGGGCAGGAAGGGCGGACACATCGGGATCAAAGCATCTGT
>JAEYWB010000038.1 GCA_023429275.1 Planctomycetota bacterium | reverse complement strand
CTTGTCCTGCTTGAGCTGCCGCAGGATCTGGTCGATGATCGGGAACCGCAGGCCGATCTGGCTCGAGATTCGGTAGCCGGTCTCCACCGAGCGGGGGAGGAGAAACTTGAGAATCAGGGCGCTGACGTCGCTTTCGGTCAGGCCTGACTCATCGAGTGTCCTGGGGGCGGCGGGCTCAAAGGTGGTTCGTGATGCGGCGTCGCTCTTCTGACGCTCCACCGAGACGGTCGGCGCCGGGGCGGGAGGGGGAGAGGCCTGCTGCAGCCGCGAGAGCATCTCGTTGAGGCCGGCCGTCCGCCGGCTCGTGGTTCCCGTTGCCGGGCCTGCCGCGGCACTTCCGCTCGTTCCTTCTGCCGGCTCGACCGCGGTTGCGACGCCTCCCTCACCGGGGGCGGTTGCGGCCTCAGCGGGCGACGAGGCCCGCGGCTTCGGACGTTCCGTACCGATCCGCAGGTTTCTGAGAACGTTATCGATCGAGTTCATAGCGCACGCCCGCTCAGAGGATGGAGCAATGGAACCTGTGTCACGCTCGGCGGCGGGGCAACCCGAACCTGGGGCCGCGGCCGACAGCGGAGATCGGGTGGTTCCGATTATGCGGGTTCTGATCGGGCCGCGGGGAAGCAGTCGTTTTGAACTTGACCGGGCGGACCTCGCGTCACCGACCGGGCCGGGCATCGCGACCTAGGATTGCTCATTCCTCGCCTTCCAATGGACTATGGTCTGCGAATGAGTTCCAACTCCGTGACGTGGCGCATCGCCCTGAGCCTTGCCGCCATCACGGTCACCATCACGCTTGCCGCCCAGGGGCTGGGCTTCGCCATCAGCGAGGCCGATGTTCCCGTCGGGGCCCTTCTGCGCCTCGTGGGCTTCATGTTTTTCGGGACACTGCTCGCGTTCCAGGTCATCCTCCGCCGGCTGCTCGGCAGCCTGTCGCGGGTCATGCCGGCGCGGTTCAAGTCCGCCCTGGACTCCCTCGCCGAGGGGCTGATGATGACCGACCGCGAGGGACGGATCGTCATGGTCAACGAGGCTTTTACGCGGACGACCGGGCGGAAGCCGGCCGACCTCATCGGCCGGTCGATCTCGTCACTCCCGTGGATCTGCAAGGACGAAGAGGTCGCAGAACCGTTTCCCTGGATGGGATGCCTGCGGGATGGCGAGCCCCGGAGCGGCGCCATTCTCGGCCTGCCGTGGAACGACCGCGAACGGACGTTCGTCGTCAGCGCCTCCCCGATCCGGGACGAAAGCGGCGATCAGAAGGGGGTGATCGCAAGCTTCGACGATGTCACGCGGCTCGAACAGCGGACGAGCGAGCTCTCGACGGCGCTTCAGTCCATGAAGAAGTCGGCGGAGGACGTCCGCGCCCAGAACCGCCACCTCGAGCGGCTGGCGACGCGCGACTCCCTGACCGGGTGTCTCAACCGCCGGGCCTTCTTCGAACGATTCGAGCAGCACTGGGCGAGGGCGGCCCGGACGAAGCATCGGATCGCCTGCATGATGGTCGACATCGACCATTTCAAGTCGATCAACGACAACTACGGCCACGCTATGGGGGATCGCGTCCTTCAGCAGGTCGGGGAAACGCTGCAGCGGGCCGTCCGCGAGACCGATGTCGTCGCCCGTTACGGCGGCGAGGAATTCTGCATCGTGATGCCGCATTCCAACCTCTCGGAGGCGGAACTGACGGCCGAACATATCCGCCAGCAGATCGGCCAGCTCCAGATCGAATCGATCCGCATCACTGCGAGCTTCGGCGTCGCGAGCGGAGACGACGCCGGCAGCCCCCAGGAAATGCTCGAGCAGGCCGACAAGGCGCTCTACCTCGCGAAGCGGAGCGGGCGGAACTGCGTCGTCCGTCATGACCAAGTCCCCGCCGAGTCCGGCGAACGGGCTCCCGAGAAGAACAACCCGGCGACAATTCCGACGACCATCCCCTTCCCGGCAGTCTCGGCGCTGACTTCCGCGCTCGCGTATCGCGACCAGGGAACGGCGCTGCACAGCCGCCGCGTCGCCGACCTGTGCGTCGCCGTCGCCGAGGGGATGATGCCCCTCTCGCAGTGCTACGTCCTCGAGATGGCCGCCCTCCTGCACGACATCGGCAAGATCGGCGTCCCCGATGCCATCCTGCTCAAGCCCGGCCCGCTGACGGGGGACGAATGGGAGATGATGCGCCGCCACGACCAGATCGGCGCCGAGATCGTCCGTTCCTCGTTCGCCTCGGAAGAACTCTCCGCGATCATCGAGAACTACCGGGCCCGCTGGGACGAGCCTCTCTCCGCGGGACAGCAGGTTCCGGTCGGAGCGAGGATCCTGTCCGTCGCCGATGCCTACGACTCGATGACGACCGACAAGTCGTACCGCAAGGCGATGTCGGAAGCGGAGGCCCTCGCGGAGCTCGAGCGGTGCGCGGGGACGCAGTTCGACCCGGCGATCGTGACCCGGTTCGTCGATACGGTAATCCTGAAGGTCCGGCAGCGTCGGCGTGCCGCGCGGGCGGAACTCCAGGTGAGCCGCGAGGCGGCCCTGAAGATCGGCCTCGAACTGGAGCGGATGACCGCTGCACTCGACCGGGAAGACCTGGCCGGGCTCGGAAAGATGGCGGGCGTGCTCAAGGAGACCGCCCGGCAGGAGGGAGTCGAGCTGATCGCGGCTCATGCCGCCGCCCTCGAGAAGTCGGTCGCCGACCAGGGGGAACGTCTCGACATCCTCCGGTCCGCCACCGAGCTCCTCGATCACTGCCGCGAGACGCAGTCGAACGTCGTCGCCTCGACGGGGCTCCGGTCCCGCCCCTCGCCCAGGGTGCTCGAGTTTGCCTGACGGCTGTTGCGGCTCGCGATCGTTCGGCGAATCCCGCAGGCGGCAATCACGCGCTTTCTGACGGCGCCACGTTTGGATTTTCGGGTTTTCTGCGAAATTCTCTGCGCAAGGTCTCCGACCTGACCTACGG
>JAEYWB010000842.1 GCA_023429275.1 Planctomycetota bacterium | reverse complement strand
CTGGAGACATCCTCCCCGACGACCAGAAGGATCCGGGGAGCCGGCGGCGCGCCTGGCAGAGGAGGGGAGGCCGAAGGAAGGTTAGGGGGGGAGAGTGCGGGTTCGCTGCTGGTCATCACGCTGACTCGTCTGGTTCGGTGTCGAACGGCTACCCCGGTCGAGCGATCGTATGGCCTGCCTCCCCTTCCATCCCGCATGAGGTCGGGGGGCTGATGGCCGCGTTTTCGCTGATCCGGACTCCCCTCAATGGTGTTTCGCGACGTGGCGGCAACCGCCCGAAGGCCGGGCTGACTCTGGTGGCCCCCCGCGTCCGCGCAAGGAATGAAATCCGCCCCGGTTCCCGGCAGCGATCTCGATCCGCTGGACTGAGACTCTTCGAGTCAGTCGGCCGCTGACTCGTCTGGTCTGTCAGTTCCTGGCGTGCCGTACTCAGGGCGCTGCGCCGGACCGAGGAACGCCCTGCAAGGGCGAACCTCCCGACGATGACTCGGCGTTCCCGTACTCCGGTCAGACGAGGCGAGGCGCTACGTCAAACCGGAAATGATCGAGGTCGTCTCTCACTGCAGAGAACATCTTCACGTCGTGGGGTTTCACAACACGGGCGTTGCTGCCGACCGTGTCGATCGACGGCACGTCACCGCTTTCGGCGAGTGTTGTGAGGACCACGACGGGTCTCCGTATCCGGCAGGCGTCGCTCTTGACGACCCTCAACAACTCCCGGCCCTCCACGCGAGGTCGGGGAGGATCAGGTCGGGATCGGAGGCGCCCTCCTACCCCACGGGTTCCACAGGGAGGCGAGCTCCTCGTTTCCGTCCTTCGCGTCGATTGTACAAACACGCGGCGGCAGGAGAGTCAGCGCTCTCGCGCCGGCTCGGCAACCGTGGGGTGGTTTTCACTGGAAGGAGGGCCACTGCCGCGGATCTGTCGGTCGTCTCGGCATGCTTCCGCGACCAGCAAATCCGCAACGGATGTACGGTTTACCATACGTTCGAACTATCGTCACGTCCGGACCTTTTCTGTAGCGCGAAGCTGCGAACTACGTCATATTAACTTCGGGAGGGTGATGTGAAACGCACATCCCAGTCCCCGGCCCGACTTGCCCCCCGGATTGTCTTCCATGCTGCGGGGCCATCCCGTCGCAGATCGCGAGTTCGTTCCCCTCTCTGCGGCCTGCTCCGAAGCTGTTTCAAAGCCTCTCTTGCCACAGAGGACTCAGAGAGGACTCCGTATTCTCCGTGGCGAGTTCCCGTCTCGACTCGGCATCGCGCGGGAGCTGTCCAGCAATGGCTGAAGAAACAAAAAAGCGTCCGGTGACTCGTGCCACCGGACGCCTCAGGTCAAACGACGACCAACCGCCCGGCCGTTATTCGACAGCCTTGAGAACCGCGAAGAACGCCAGCTTGCCGCGGCGGACATGGAGGCGGATCCCCTTGTCGAGCGACTGCGATTCGATCGCCTTCTGGAAGTCATCGATCGAGTGGACTTCCTGACCGGCCACCTTCATCACGACGTCCCCCTGCTGGAGGCCGGCGGCCGCCGCCGGTCCTTCGCCCCGGACATTCTTGATCACCACGCCGGAGACCTCTTCGGGCAGGCCGATCTGCTCACGGATCTGGTCATTCAGCTCCAGGACCGACAGGCCGAGCTTGTTGCTCGGAGCAGACTCCGCCTTCTCCCGCTTGACGCTCTTCGACAGGGCCCGCGTGTAATCAGCAGGCATCTTCTCCACCGTGACGTCAAACGTCATCCGCTTGCCGTCCCGCAGAACGACCGCCTTGTACTGCTTGCCCGGATCAAGCTGCTCGACGATTCCCTGGAGCTCCGTCTGGCTGCCGATCTTGCGTCCATCGAACTCGAGAACGACATCCCCCGCCTGGAGCCCGGCCTTGCCCCCCGGCGAGTTCGGCAGGACTTCACCGACGAGCGCACCTTCGTTCGGACCGACACCGAAGCTGTCGCGGAGGTTGGGAGTCATCGGCTGCAGAGCCACGCCGAGGTAAGCCCGGCGAACCGAGCCATCCTTCATCAGCTGCTCTGCCACCCAGCGGGCCATGTTCCCCGGGATGGCGAATCCGACACCGTCGTAGCCGCCGCTGCGGGTCGAGATGGCGGTGTTGATGCCGATCACTTCCCCGGCGAGGTTCACGAGCGGGCCGCCGCTGTTCCCCGGGTTGATCGCGGCATCGGTCTGGATGAAGTCTTCCCGCTCGTTGATCGAAGGAGCCCGGCCGCGGGCGCTGATGATCCCGGCGGTGACCGTCGTGCCGATGTCGAACGGGTTTCCGATCGCGAGGCACCAGTCGCCAACCAGTGCGGTGTCGCTGTCACCCATCCGGAGAGAGGGAAGGGGGCCGTTCGTGTTGGCGAGGCGGATGATCGCAACGTCCGACCGCGGGTCGGCGACCCACGATTCAGCCTAGAGAAAGCGGCCGTCCAGAAGGTGGACGGTCACTGCGTCCGCGCCATCGATGACGTGGCTGTTGGTCATCACGATCCCCTCGGGATCAATAATGAATCCCGAGCCGGCGCCGCGCTGGGCGGGCATCCGCCGCTGGCCCCCCATTCCCATTCCTCGCTGACGGAAGAGCTCCTGCAGACGCGGATCCCGGCCGAAGAACTGCTGGAGCATCTCATCGTTGCCGAACGCCTCAAGCCCCTCTCCGTCGCCCCCTTCCATCGTGACCATCCGGGCCTTCGTGGTCGCCTCAATCGAAACGACCGCCGGGAGGACGCGGTTCGCGACCTCCCGGAAATTCATGGACATGTTCTGCGCCGTCTCTCCCTGCCGGGAGACCGGCGGGAGGGCGTCGACCGCGGCACTCGCGAGATTCGTCACGGTGTTCGGCCCTTTGGCCTCCGACAAGGCGATCGCGCCGGCGCCCAGGCAGATCCCCAGCGAGAGGCCGGAGATCCAGCCGACATTCTGTCGCGTCAATGACATGGTTTACTCCTCGTGTTCCATAACTCGCAGCGACGCCGCCGAGCCACTCCCGGCTGGATTCGCGTTGTTGTCAAAGAGAGAGTTGCCGAGTCCCGGGAGCGATCCCACGGGAATTTTTGACAAACTGCTTGCAGGCAAGCTTCGACTCAAGTCGAAATTACCAAACAATTTGGACAGTTAGGTAGTAAGAAGCCGTAGCCTGGCCTGATAGGCCGGACGAGTGTTGCCCACGTGGGCCACTCGATTCGACTCGAGACAACGCCATGCTTGAAACTCGTCCGGCCTAGAAGGCCGGGCTACGGAGCGGGGCAGACGCGCAAAGACGAATCTGCCTCAAATTGACGGATCTGCCCTAAAGCGTCCGCGGAAGATGCCGGACATGGAGGTCCGAGTTCAGCACTTCCACCTCAGGGCCGCTTTCTTTCCAGCGGATGACGTTGATGCAACAGTTCGTCTGATGGAGGCTCCGGGCACGAGAGATCGGCAATCGGAGGACCGAAGCAAGGATCGACTTGTTGACGACGTTGTGGGCCACGATCCCGATCGTGTGCCCGGCGTACCGCTGGGCCAGATCTTCCAGGACGGGAAGCGTCCGCTTCTGCACGTCGACGTAGCTCTCACCACCGAAGTAGGGGACCGTCCCGGGATTCGCCAGGAACTCCGCCGATTCGATCGGGTACTGGGCCGTGATCTGATCCCAGGAGAGCCGCTCCCACTTTCCGACATTCACCTCCTCGAACGCCTTCGTCGTCTCGAGCGTCAGAGGCCGCTGTCCGACCACCGTCTGCGCGGTCTGCTGGGCCCGGAGCATCGGGCTCGCAAAGACTGCCGCAAACGGGACACTTTCGAGGGCCGCCGCGAGAGCAGCAGCCTGCCGACGGCCATTGTCGCTCAGCGGACCATTCAGCGCGTTCCCCTGGAGGATAAACGGCCGGCAGGCGTTCTCCGCCGTCTCGCCGTGCCGCATGAGATAGATCATCGTGTCAGCCATTCCGCCGCCTTTGCCACGAAGCTGTTTCGAAAGCATTCTTGCCACCGAGGGCACAGAGGACTCAGAGGCCCTCTGTGTTCTCTGTGCCCTCGGTGGCAAAGATCTGTCATCCGTCTTGAAGCGGCTTCAGAGCCGGGATCAGGACAACAAAAAACCGGCTCAGGACCTGAGCCGGTTTTCGTCACAAGCTCACCGGATGCTCACGCTTCGTCGAGGATGTCGACGGCGCCGAACTTCTTCCCTTCGAGCATCTCGAGGCTCGCCCCGCCGCCGGTGCTGACGTGCGAGACCTTGTCGGCCAGGCCGAACTGCTCGATCGCCGCGGCACTGTCACCCCCGCCGATGATGCTCACGCAGTCGGAATCCGCGAGTGCCTGGGCGACCGCCTTCGTCCCCGCGTCGAACGGAGGCATCTCGAACACGCCCATCGGGCCGTTCCAGATCACCGTCTTCGCCTTCTTGACGATGTCGGAATACATCGCGGCGGTCTTCGGGCCGATATCGAATCCTTCGTAGCCGTCCGGGATCTTGCCGGCGTCGACGACCTTCTTGTTGCACGTCCCCTTGAAGTCGTCGCCGCAGTGCGTGTCGACCGGCAGCACGATCTTGTCCCCCGCCTTCGCCAGCAGGTCCTTCGCAAGCTCCACCCGGTCCGCCTCGAGGAAGCTCTTGCCGATCTCCCCCCCCTGGGCCTTGGAGAAGGTGTAGGCCATCGCTCCGCCGATCAGGATCTTGTCGCAGATGCCGATCAGGTTGTTGATGACGTTGATCTTGTCGGAGACCTTCTTGCCGCCGATGATCGCCACGAACGGCCGCTCGGGCTTGGCGATCGCGTCGCTGAGGTACTTGATTTCCTTCTCGACGAGGAAGCCCGAGACCTTCGGCTTCGAGCCCATCGCCTGCGGGGCGTAGAACATCGAGACGTCGTTGCGGTGACAGGTGCCGAAGGCGTCGTTGCAGTAGACGTCGCCGAAGGCCGCGAGGGCTTCCGCAAACTTCGTGTCCCCCTTCTGCTCCCCCTTCTGGAAGCGGACGTTCTCGAGGACGAGGACGTCGCCATCCTTGAGGGCAGCGACCTTGGCCTTCGCGTCATCGCCGACGGTGTCCGTGGCGAAGGCGACCGGCTTGCCGAGGAGTTCGCCGAGGCGGACGGCCGTTGGCTTCAGCGTGAACTTCTCGTCTCCCGCTTCCCCCTTGGGGCGGCCGAGGTGGCTCATGAGGATCAGCTTGCCGCCCCGTTCGACGACCGACTTGATCGACGGAAGGGCCATCCGGATCCGGCGGTCGTCGGTGATCGCTCCCTTGTCGTCCTGCGGGACGTTGAAGTCCACCCGCATCAGGACCTTCTTCCCCTTCACATCCACCTGGGCAATCGTCCGCTTGGCCATGAAACCGCTATCCGAGTGAGAAACGTGTCCTGTTCCGGCAACGCATCGCCGCCGATTGAAGCGTCGCGCCGGCCCTCCAGGCCGCGCAACGGGCGAATGCTAGGGAAGGCCCCCCGACGTTCCAAGCGACGCCCCGGACCTGGCCACTCCCGGGAGTTGACGACCCGCTCCATCGGCGTCCATCCGATGAGCCGGCACGCGATTACGTCCGCTTCGAACCGCTAGCGCCCAGCGGCTCATGGACTCCTCGCCAAATCCACCTACGGGGACTTCCCCGCCTTCGCCGCCAGGGCCGCTCGCAGTTCCTCGACGCGGGCGATCGCCACCCCCTCCGGCGGGTGAGCGAGCACCCAGTCCGCGGCCGTGAGACCGTCTTCGTACCGCCCGACGTTGTAGCAGAGAATCGCCTTCATGACCTGGTCCTGCCCGCTGTCGGGTTTGAAGGCGAGGACACCCTCGACGTACCGGAGTGTCGCGGCCGGATCCCCCTTGCGGTTGGCGACGCCGATCAGGTTCCGGAACATCCGCTCGATGATCTGTTTCGGTGTCTGGGCTGCGAGATACTCGTCGTCCCAGTCACTCGCCCGGCCGCCGGTGACGCGGAGCTTCGCCTCTTCCAGCGGCAGGACCTTTCCACGATCGAACACGTCGATCAGTCGCGGCTCTCCCGATCCCTCGGCGGGAACGTACCGGGCGACGTAGTGCCCGGGGAGTCCGACCCCCTCCGTCTTGAGGCTGACCCGGCTGGCGACGCTGAGATACACGACCGACAGCGTGATCGGCAGCCCTTCGCGATCGTCGATCACCTCGTTGAGGTAGCTGTTCGAGGCGGAGTCGTAGTTCACCCGGCTTCCGTGAAAACTCTGCTCGTCGAACAGAAACTTGTGAAGCTCGGCCAGCTTGTCGTCGGCCGACTTCGCGGCGTCGATGCGGGGCTTGAGTTCAGCCGCGAGTTCCTCGATCGCCTTGACGTAGTAGTCAACGTCGAGCTCCGGGTTGTCGAGAGCCGAGACCAGCAGCGCCGCGCGGAGCAGGGCGTTCTCGTCGCTGGAGTCGAGCGCCTCCGCCAGCTCTTTGCGGACCCGGGCCTCGTGGACGGCACTCGCCAGTTGGCGGATTCGTTCGGCCTGACGCTGGAGACGAGCCGCCTCCTGCTCCAGCAACGTTCGCGAGCCCCCTGTGAGCACTCCGGCGGAGGCGACCTGATCGGCAGTCGGCGGCCGATCGGCCTGAATCTCCTTCGTCAGCTCCTGCAGCCGCGCCACGACAGCTGCGTCGGGGCGTTCGTCCTCGATCTTCTCTGCAACCGAAAACCCCTTGAAG